>JAEDKI010000035.1 GCA_016295895.1 Clostridiaceae bacterium
AATTATCAAGAGAAATCAAAGATACTTGCCTATAAATTCGGTTATTGCGTTCCAATATATTTCGGGGAACGCATAGCCCGATGCGGCGTGGGTTGCGCCGGGGACTACAAGACGCTCTTTTTCGCATGAAGCATTATTGAAAAGGGGATAGTTCATCCAGAACGGAACGGTTGAATCCTTGTCTCCGTGGATAAACAGCGTCGGAGTTTTTGAATGCCTGACCTGCTCCAGAGCAGAGGCGTCCTTGAGGCTGAAGCCGAGAATGAGCCTTGCCGCAGGCTCGGCAATGTTCAGAATTACATTTGCGGGGATATGGGATTTTTCTCTTATCTGAACCGAAAACTGATCGCAGAGCGAGGTGAAGCCGCAGTCCTCAATGCAGCATTTAACATTGTCGGGCAGAGCTTCGCCCGTTGCCATCATAACGGTTGCGGCACCCATTGAAACGCCGTGAAGTATTATTTTCGCTTCGGGATCTTTTTCAACAACGGCATTGACCCAATCAACAATATCAAGCCTGTCAAGCCAGCCCATTGTGCAGTATTTATGTTCGCTTTCGCCGTGACCTCTGAGATGCGGCAAAATAACATTGAAGCCCATATCAAAGAATCTTTTGGCGTAGCAGGCGTTCTGATAAGGCTCGCCCGTGTAGCCGTGGCACGAAAAAGCATAGACATGGCTCGGCTTTTCAGCCTGATAATACATCGCATGAAGGCGTGTGCCGCTTCTGTTAATCATCGAGATGTTGTCATAGGCTCTCTCTTTGTGGAATTTCTGACCTGCCAAAGCTTCATCGCTTTCATAGAAGCATCTGCAGTCCTCATCCGAAACAACGCCGCCCGATGAAGCAACCGCTTTGATGCCGTTTTTGCTGAGATTCATTTCAACAAATGCCGTGCCCGCCGCAAGCCATGCGGAGCCGATAACCGCTCCGGGAACGGCTATTTTTTTGAATAAACTTGTTCTCTTATTACTCATATTTTTTCCTCCGTTTTATAAATAAAGCTGCGCAGACCGTAAAGATTGCGCAGCTTTCGGAAGTAACCGCACTTTTCTTTCGGTTACATTAATCGTGATATTTGAATCTTTGAATTTTTGATGTGGTGGTTTTGACAAACTCTGTGCGTCTGATCTTGAAGCTGGCGATTCTCTTATAAGACGGAAGCTTTTCATTAACCGCTTTTATAACCTTGCCGAAAATATCCGTCAACTCTTCATCGGTGATTTCATCCTTGTTTTTGCCGAAACGCTCTTTGATTTCTTCAAAATTGGGGAAAATTCTTGCGCCGATGATGGTTTCGCCCTTTTTGTTTTCATCGCCGAGAACAAGGCATTCGCCGACGAGCGGGTCAGTGCTCAGATGGTATTCAAGCTCCTCGGGATAAATGTTCTTGCCGTTGCTGGGAATAATGACATTTTTGCTTCTTCCCGAAATATAGAAACGGCCTTTATCGTCAACTCTGCCCAGGTCGCCCGTGTGAAGAAAACCTTCGGAGTCAATGACCTTTGCGGTTTCCTCGGGGTTATTGTAATAGCCGAGCATAACCATCGGGCCTTTAACGCAGATTTCGCCTATGCCCGTTTCGGGGTCGGGGTCAAGAATCTTTGCTTCGCTGCCGGGAATGGGAACACCGACCGATTCCGCAAGATGAAGCTTGTCATGGTTCATTATTGCAAGGGGAGCGCATTCGGTCAAGCCGTAGCCGAAAACGATCTGGATTCCGAAAGCCTTGAAATCTTCGAGAATCTGCGGGTTGATGGGAGCTGCGCCGCAGATAATGAGCCTCATTGAGCCGCCGAAGGTGTCAATAATTTCTTTGAAGAAAACCTTTTTGAGGTCAAGGCCGACATATGAGCCCATTTTGCAAAGCACCTTGCCGATTTTGAAAAGGGTTTCGCCGTGAGGCTTTGATTTTATCGCTTTCATCAAGCGTCTGTGAATTGTTTCAAGAATAAGAGGAACCGAAACAAAAACAGACGGGCTGAACTCCTTCATGTTGTTAAGAACATATTTGAAGCCGTCGCAGAAAGTGACCTTCGCTCCGCAGTAGGGAGCAAAGAAAAGGATAATCGTTGATTCATATGTGTGGTGGAGCGGGAGCATTGAGATTCCGCAGTCTTCGGGATTGATTTTCAGAATGCCCATCGCCGACATGACCTCAAAGCAGAAGTTTCTGTGGCAGAGCATAACTCCCTTTGAAGTGCCTGTTGTTCCCGAAGTGAAAATAAGAGAACACATTGCATCGGGGTCGATAACGGCGTCAAGGTAACGGGTGTCGCCGTCTTTAAGAAGCTGTTTGCCTTTTCTGAGCAGGTCGGTGATTGTGACAATTCCCTCCTGAGGATCCTCACGGATGAGAACGATCTGAAGATCCTTTTTAAGCTCGTCCTTTCTCTCGTTGAGCTTGTTTGCGGTTTTTTTGTCGCAGAAAATAAGCTTGACATCGGAAACATTCAGAATGCTGTTGATATCGTCAAACATCAGTTCTTTATCGATGGGCACAATAACGCCCACGCCGAGAACGGTTGCCATGTATGAAAGGCACCATTCATAGCAGCTCTCTGCACAAATTGCTATTCTCTGACCCGAAAGACCCATGTCAACAAGGGCGGTTCCGAGGCGGTCGATATGTCTGCGATATTTTTCGTATGTTATTTCGTAATGCTCGCCCTTTCTGTTCTTGATTTCAAATGCAGGGCGAGTACCGTATAATTCAACACTTTGGTTTATTAAATCTCTTAAATCTTTTATTTCTCTTACCTTGTAGAAAGGCTTAGTCAAAGAGACGCACCTCCAAACACAAATGTATCATTATTTTATCATAATCAAAACAAAAAATCAATAAATAATTTCTTAATAATTCTCTAAACTATGAACATATTTGGTGGATTTTTCACCTTTTGACCGCATATTTTGTGCTTTGGAGCGAAAAACGGGCATTGACCGCTGTCAGCCAATGCCCGTTGTAATAATAAATCCGAAAATAGATTATTCTGTTTTGGGAAGAAGCGAAAGGGCTTTTTCAAGCTCCTCGTCGGTGGGAATATAATCGCTCATGGTTTTGTTGTTGAATGATTCGTAAGCGGTCATGTCGAAATAGCCCGTGCCTGTAAGTCCGAAAAGGATTGTCTTTTCTTCGCCTGTTTCCTTGCACTTGAGAGCTTCGTCGATTGCCGCTTTGATGGCGTGTGACGATTCGGGAGCGGGGAGAATGCCCTCTGCTCTTGAGAACTGAACGGCGGCGTCAAATACTGCGGTCTGCTCATAGGAGCGGGCTTCATCAATATAGCCGTCGTGATAAAGCTTGCTGATGATGGGCGACATGCCGTGGTAGCGAAGTCCGCCTGCGTGGTTTGCAGAGGGGATGAATCCGCAGCCGAGAGTATACATTTTTGCAAGCGGAGTAACCTTGCCCGTGTCGCAGAAATCATAGGCATATTTACCTCTTGTGAGTGAGGGGCAGGAAGCGGGTTCAACGGCGATGAAATAAGGATTCTTTGTGCCGTCGAGCTTATCCTTCATGAATGCGGAAATAAGACCGCCGAGGTTTGAGCCGCCGCCTGCGCAGCCGATGATGATGTCGGGATATTCGTCATACATTTCCATTGCCGCTTTTGCTTCAAGGCCGATGATGCTCTGATGGAGCAGAACCTGATTGAGAACCGAACCGAGAACATAACGGCAGTTTTCGGTTGTGACGGCTTTTTCAACCGCTTCCGAAATTGCGCAGCCGAGAGAACCGGTGGTGTCGGGCATCTCCGCAAGAATCGCTCTGCCTGCGTTGGTAGTGTCGCTGGGGCTGGGGATGATTTTTGCGCCGAATGTTTCAATGACATTCTTTCTGAACGGCTTCTGATAGTAGCTGCCCTTAACCATGTAAACCGTAAGGTCGAGTCCGAGGTAAGCGCACGCCATTGAAAGCGCCGTGCCCCACTGACCTGCACCCGTTTCGGTTGTCAGGTGGGTTATGCCCTGAGCCTTTGCGTAATAAGCCTGAGCAATTGCCGAATTGAGCTTGTGGCTGCCGGAGGTGTTGTTGCCCTCAAATTTATAATAAATCTTTGCGGGAGTGCCGAGCTTTTCTTCAAGGCAATATGCTCTGATGAGCGGAGAGGGGCGGCACATTTTGTAGAAATTAATGATTTCATCGGGAATATCGATATATCTTGTTGTGTTGTCAAGTTCCTGAACGGAAAGCTCATGACAGAAAATTGCGTCGAGCTCTTCGGGCTTGGTTATCGGCTGAAGCGTTCCGGGATTGATGAGAGGGTCGGGGAGCTCTTTCATATCAGCACGAATGTTATACCACTGTTTCGGAATAAGCTCCTCGGGAAGATTAATGCGGTAGGGGATGTTCTTTTTGTTTGACATAATGATTGACTCCTTTCGTGCAGTCTGAAAATAAAAATAAAAAAACTCCTGTCCCTGAAAAACAGGGACAAGAGAATGATTAACAAAACTCCTGCGGTACCACCCATATTGACATATAAACTGTCCGCTCATTTAACGCACCATCATGCGTTCTTCGCTGATAACGGGTGAAGCTCCCGTCGGTCGCTAATTGCAAAAATGCTTTCGCTCCGCCCTCGGAAGTCCATTCAATCTGAGCCTGTCTGCCGCAATCGCACCGCCTGCGGCTCTCTGAAAGACGGTTTTCAAACCTACTAATCTTCCTCATCGGTTTTGATGTTGATGTGATTATAGCACCGTAAAAATCCGTTGTCAATAGTTTTTCTGAAAAAACCATTTGTATCTTCTTACAAATTTTTGCATAAAATCTTGTCAGCTTGCTCAATTGAATTTGCGCCGAATTAATGATAAAATATAATAAAACATTAAATAAAAACGGAGAGAAAAGCCATGAAAGAAAAAAAGTCTTCTCAGGAGCTTTTGAGAAACGGCTATGTTCCGAACGGACGGCTGTTTTCTTATGCGGCGGGTATTGCGGGTCAGAACATGAACTACAGCTTCATCAACGGCTGGCTGTTCTATTTCTGCAATAATGTCCTGAAAATCAGTGCAAATGCAGTCGGATACATAACGAGTATCAGCCGACTGTGGGATTCGGTCAATGACCCGATAATCGGCGCTTTGATTGACCGCCATGTCTTCAAAAAGACGGGAGAAAAGCTCAGACCCTATCTTGTTTATCTTCCGCCGATAATCGGCTTGCTCAGCGTTTTGATGTTCTGCGATTTCAGCGTAGGCAGCAAGGCTTCTGTTGCGTTGATTCTTGTATTTTATCTGCTTTGGGATGTATTTTATTCCATGCAGGATGTTGCCCTTTGGGGAATGCTTGCTCTGTCCTCACCGCATTCAGAGGAGCGGGCGAGGGTGTCTCAATGGACGGCAATCGGCGTAACAGCCGGCTGTGCATTGGCGGGAATCTTCCCTCTTGCAAAGGACTTTGCGGTTTCAAATCTCGGAATCAGCGTGAAAACCGTTTTCTTTGTCGGTTCTCTGATTCTCGGCCTCGGCGGTCAGGCGATTTCGCTTGCTGCGGCAAGGATGAAGGAATCCGTCAAGGAGGAGAAAAAAGAGGGCGAGAGCTTTTTTGAAGCCGTGTTTGTTCTTCGCCATAACAGAACGCTCCTGCTTATTTCTCTTGCAAGATTCCTTGAATATATTAAGCTTTCAGTTCCTTGGGCTTATTTCTTTGAAAGTCAGGTATCATATAAGGTCGGCAGTATCGAAATCGGCGGAGGTACGGCTCAGTTCCTTTACGGCGGCCTCACCGGCGCTCCCGGCACTCTTGCAATGTTTGCCGCAACCAAAATCGTTGATTTGGTCGGCGGAATGAAGCGTGTTTTGATTTTAGCGCAGGTTTCGTCGATAGTTTTAAGAACGATTGCATTCTTTGTCGGCTTCAACAGTCTTGGCAAAATGCTTGTCACCATTCTGCTCATGGCGATTCAGGGAATTCCCGCAAACATGGTTAACATCGCCCAGCGTTCGCTTATGAGCGACTCAATAGATTATGTTGAATACACAACGGGCAAGCGCACCGAGGGAATCACATTCTCCATGCAGAATTTCACAACCAAGCTCGGCGACGCCCTTGCACTTTTCATCAACGGCAAGCTTTTAACCCTTGTAAAATACAACCATAATGCCTCAATGACCGCTCAGAATGCAACATTTATGAAATGGCAGTGGCCGATGTTCATTCTCGGCCCCGTAGTCGGCGCAGTTCTTTATCTTATCGTTATTCTTTTCGTTAAGGACGATAAAGAAGAAAAGAAAATGGTTGAACGGGAGCTTAAAAAGCGCCGTGAAAAGCTTGTCAGCGATGCCGCAGGTGAGCTTGAAAAAGTAACGGCGGAATAAGATTAAAATCAAATAATACCGCTCCGAAAAGCCTTTAAAAAGGCAGAGGAGCGGTATTTTTGCATTGTTTATCGTTAATTAAAGCATTTCAATCATTCTTCTGAGGTTGTCAAGCCCGATTTCAATTCCGTCAAGGCATTTTTCGATTCCCTCAAATTCAACGCTGACAAAGCCGTCATATCCCGATGCTTTTGCAACAGAAAGGCATTGAAGAACGGGGATATCTCCGTGACCTATCACTGCGCCTCTGAGATAATTACCGCCTCTTGATCTGAAGAAGCCTTTGCCGGGATTCAGCCCGTTTCCGCTCTTGATATGAAAATCCTTGGCGTGAATGTGCTTTATGTAGGACGCAAGTCTGCCTGCGGCGGATGCGCTGTTTTCGTCTGCGCAGGCGAAGTTACCGACATCGAGCAGCACGCCGAAATTCGGGCTTCCGACTCCCGTGACGATTCTTTCAACCCTTTGGCTCTCCTGACAGAATGTGCCGTGATTTTCAATCATCGTAACGATGCCCTTTGACTGAGCGTATTCCGTTACTCTTTTGCAACCGTCAACGAGAACGGGCAGAACCTGCTCAAAGCCGACATAGCTTTTCTGATCTTCGGGAATTCCCCATGCGGCATCGTGGCGCAGACTTCGTGCGCCGAGGATTGAAGCAATGTCAACCTTGCGGCAGACTCTCTCAACCTCTGCGTCAACGCCCGTGTCTTTGAGCATGTTTGCCCCGATCGTGTAGCTGATAACGGGCAGAGAAAGCTTTTCGCTTTCTTCTCTTATCATTGAAGCGTATTCTTCTTCGCTGACACCTTGAGGGGGGTCAAGGTCGATAAATTCGATGCCCTCAAAGCCCATGTCCTTTGCCTTTTTCATAATGCTGAGCTGAGTTTCACAGCCCGATGAAATGAGCTGCTGAAAGCTGTAGCTGCTGACTCCGATTTTCATAATATTTTACCTGCCCTTACCCTAAATCTTTAAGAAATTCAACCGCTTTTCTGATGTCTGCTTCGGGGTCGTCGCCGACCTCTCTTTCAATCGTCAGGAAGCCCTTATAGCCGATATCTTCAAGAGCGGCAAGGTACTCTTTCCAAGGGACCTGACCCTCTCCGAGAGGAACTTCGAGGAACGATGAATCGGTAACAAGCGGGTCTTTTTTGAGGCCGTAAACGATTTCGGGGTCTTTATAGAAAAGCTGTTTTCCGTCCTTTGCGTGAGTGTGAACTATGTATTTCTGAAGATTGTAAACTGCCTTTGCGGGGTCGTCGCCCGTAACCATAACAAGGTTTGCGGGGTCAAGATTGACTGCAACGCCCGTTGAACCGAGAGAATCAAGGAAGCCCTTGAGAACTGCCGAGGTTTCGGGGCCTGTTTCAATTGCAAAATGAGCGTTCATGCTGTCAGCATATCTTGAAAGCTCAAAGCATGCTTCCTGCATTATCTTATATCTTTCATGGGACGGGTCTCCGGGAACAACGCCGATGTGAGTTGTGACGATATCCGTTCCGATTTCCTTTGCAAGGTCAACTATTCTTTTTGACTTTTCAACCTTTGCGGGATTCTTTTCGGGGTCTCCGAAGCCGCCGCCGAGATCGCCGCACAGAGCCGAAACAACAAGGCCGTTATCGGCAACGAGCTTTTTGAATTCGTTGATTTTGGCGGGGGTCATATTTTCGGGAGCCATTTCTCCGCTCGTTGCATAAACCTGAATGCCCTGCGCTCCTACTGCCGCCGCTTTTCTGACTGCCGAAACCGTGTCGGTTCTGAAGCTGTCAATAATAACTCCGATAGGAAATCTGCCCATTGTAGTGTTCTCCTTTTTCGTAATTCCGCCGCTTTTCCGGCGGTTGGCATGTTTGAAATTATAATAACAAATTAAATCGGATAAGGCAAGTTTTTTTTGAGTTAATCTTTACTTTTTTTATCACTTATGATATATTAATTTCAATCATGAATATCCGTGTCAGGATATAACTATAATAATCACGGCGGAGGTCAGTAAAATGTCAAAGATCAAGGTTGCCGTTATAGGCTGCGGAAACATTGCCAATGCGGCGCATATCCCGTCTTATCTCAAAAATGACGGAGTTGAGATAAAATATTTTTGCGACATCATTCCCGAAAGAGCCGAGAAATGCGTTGAAAAATACGGCTGCGGAAAAGCGGTTGTCGATTATCACGATTTTTTGAACGATCCCGAGCTTGACGCAGTTTCCGTCTGCACTCACAATGACCTGCATTCGGTTATTGCAATTGATTTTCTCAAAGCGGGCAAGCATGTTCTCTGCGAAAAGCCTGCGGCAAGAATTCTTTCCGAAGCGCTTGAAATGCAAAAGGTTGCCCACGAGACGGGCAAGGTTCTTAACATCGGCGTTTGCAACAGATTCAACACCTATGTCATGAAAATCAGAGAGCTTATCGAAAGCGGCGAGCTCGGCGAGGTTTATCATGTCTATGCTTCCTTCCGCAAGCACCGTTCAATCCCCGGAATCGGCGGAGATTTTACCATAAAGGCAAAATCGGGCGGCGGCACTCTGATAGATTGGGGCGTTCATTTCCTTGATCTCATTCTTTATTGCTGCGGCGATCCCAAGCCTTTGACCGCATCGGGCGAAGCGTTCTGCAAGCTCGGCAAGGATATCAAAAATTATGTTTACACCGGCATGTGGGCGCAGGACAGCGCAGACATGAACGGCACATATGATGTTGACGATTCCGTTGTCGGCATAGTTCGCACCGACGGCCCCGTTGTCAGCTTCAACGGCGCATGGGCGCAGAATGTCGGCGAGGATGAGATGTATATTGATTTCATGGGCGACAAGGCAGGAATCAGGCTCAATTATTGCTCCGATTTCAGAATCTGGTCAGTCAAGAACGGCATGCTGACCGAAACTCAGGTTTCCGCTCAGACAACCGATATGTATGAGAACGAAATCAACGATTTTATCAGATGCATCAAAACGGGAGACAGAAATCAGCAGTATATCGACTATGCTGTTGAAACCTCAAAGATTATGCAGGCAATTTACGATTCATCCGATAAGCATTGCGAGATAAAAATTGATTGAAAGGATAAATGAATATGGAAATCAGAATTTTCAGGAATGAAGCGGAAATAGGAGAAGCCGTCGGCAAGCTTTACTGCGATTTCATCAACGCAAATCCCGATTGCGTTCTCGGCTTTGCAACGGGTGCAACTCCCGTTCCGACTTATAACTATATCGTTGAGCAGTATAACGCAGGCAAGGTTTCTTTCAAGGATGTCAAGACCTTTAACCTTGACGAATACTGCGACCTGCCCAAGACTCATAAAAACAGCTATTACACATTCATGCTCGAAAACCTTTTCTCAAAGGTTGATGTGAACCTTGACAATGTCGGCTTCCTTGACGGAAATGCGGCAGACCCCGAGGCTGAGAGCGCACGCTATGCCGCCGACATCGCTTCAAAGGGCGGAATTGATATTCAGCTTCTCGGAATCGGCAGAAACGGCCATATCGCTTTCAACGAGCCGTCAGATGAATTTTCGGGCGAGAGCCACAAGGTTAAGCTCACCGACAGCACGATTGAGGCAAACTCAATTTATTTTGACGATATTCCCATGCCGCATTATGCAATGACAATGGGTATCGGCTCAATCATGAAAGCCAAGAAGATTATTCTTATCGCAACCGGCGACAAGAAAGCGGAAGCCGTCAGAGACATGGTCAAGGGTGAGGTTACTCCGCATTGCCCCGCTTCAATCCTTCAGCAGCACGGCGATGCAATAATCTTCCTTGACGAAGCAGCCGCAAGCCTTTTGAAGTGAAAATTCTTTTTGTATTAAAAAACAGCGTCGGGTCGGCGCTGTTTTTTGCATTTTTGCTTGTATTTTGCAGAAATAATGGTATAATATATTAGTTAAAACATAAACGGAGGCAAATTATGGATAAAAAGACTTTTTATATCACAACTCCTATCTATTACCCCTCGGATAAGCTTCATATCGGCCACACCTATTCGACCGTTGCGGCTGATACAATGGCTCGCTACAAGCGCTTTCAGGGCTATGACACTTTCTTTTTGACGGGAACCGATGAGCATGGTCAGAAAATTGAGGATAAAGCAAAGGAAGCGGGCGTTACTCCCAAGGAGTATGTTGACAATATCGTTGCCGGCATCAAGGATCTCTGGAAGCTGATGAATATTTCCAACGACAAGTTCATCAGAACGACCGACGAATACCATGAAAAAGCCGTTCAGAAAATATTCAAGAAGATGTACGACAAGGGCGACATTTACATGGGTTATTATGAAGGCCTTTACTGCAAGCCCTGTGAGTCTTTCTGGACTGAAACTCAGGCGGCTGACGGCAAATGCCCCGACTGCGGCAGACCCGTTACCAAGGAGAGAGAGGAAGCATATTTCTTCAAGCTTTCCGCTTATGCCGACAGACTTGTTAAATATTACGAAGAGCATCCCGGATTCATTGAGCCTCAAAGCAGGCAGAACGAGATGGTCAACAATTTCATCAAGCCCGGTCTTCAGGATCTCTGCGTTTCCCGTTCGTCTTTTAAATGGGGAATTCCCGTTCCCATCAACGAGAAGCATGTTATCTATGTCTGGCTTGACGCTCTGACAAACTATATTACGGCGCTCGGCTACGGCTCGGACGACGAATCGATGTTCAATAAATTCTGGCCTGCCGATGTTCACCTTATCGGCAAGGATATTATCCGTTTCCATACTATCTATTGGCCTGCATTCCTTATGTCTCTTGACCTTCCTCTGCCCGAAAAGGTATACGGTCACGGCTGGGTTCTGCTTGAGGGCGGAAAGATGAGCAAGTCAAAGGGCAATGTTGTTGACCCCGTCATTCTTGCCGAAAGATACGGCGTTGACGCTTTAAGATATTATCTTCTGCGTGAAATCGCTTTCGGTTCGGACGGCGTTTTCTCAAACGAAAATCTTATTAACCGCATAAATTCCGACCTTGCAAACGATTTGGGCAACCTTGTTTCAAGAACCGTTGCCATGGTTGAAAAATATTTCGGCGGAACAATCCCCGAAGAGCGTGAAGCGGGCGATTTTGACGGCGAATTGAAAGCCCTTGCCGCTCAGACAAAGACCGACGCCGAAAAAGAGCTTGATAAGCTCAATTTCTCCGTTGCCCTGACCGATATATGGAAATTTGTTTCAAGAACGAATAAATACATTGACGAAACCGCTCCGTGGGCGCTTGCAAAGGACGAAAGCAAGAAAGCAAGACTTGCGGAAGTTATGTATAATCTCTGCGAGAGCATAAGAATTATTTCCGTTCTCGTTGCTCCCTTTATGCCCGAAACATCTGCGGAAATCAGGCGTCAGCTCGGCGTTTCGGCAGATTTTGAATGGGATGAGTGCGGAGTATTCGGCAAGGAAGCAACCTATTCAGTTGTTAAAGGCGGAATAATCTTCCCGAGAATCGACCTTGAAAAGGAGCTTGCAGAGCTTGAAGCGGCTCAGGCAGCCGCAAATCCCGTTAATCCTCTTAAAGAGGAAATTCAGGGCGTTGCAAAAATCGGAATTGACGATTTTGCAAAGGTTGATTTGAGAGTTGCCAAAATCGTTGACTGCGTCCCCGTCAAGAAAGCGAAGAAGCTTCTTCAGCTCACTCTCGATGACGGCACGGGCGAGCCGAGAACCGTTGCTTCGGGCATTGCCAAGTGGTATAAGCCCGAGGATTTGAAAGGCAAGAGCGTTATCCTTGTTTCAAACCTCAAACCCGCCGTTCTCTGCGGAGTTGAAAGCTGCGGAATGATTCTTGCCGCAGATGCGGGCGAGGACGATGTTAAGGTCATTTTTGTTGACGGCGTTCCCGCAGGAAGCAAGGTCAGATAAGCCATGAATAATATCTTTGACAGTCATGCGCATTATGACAGCGAAGCCTTTGATGAAGACCGAAAGGAGCTTGTCGGCTCTCTGCCCGAGCGTGGCGTTTGCGGAGTTATAAACTGCGCAAGCGATATGGCTTCGTCGCTCACGAGCCTTGAGCTTGCCGATGAATTTGATTTTGTCTATGCGGCGTGCGGAGTTCATCCGCATGAAGCGGAGAAATGTCTTAACGGCTATTTGCCCGTGCTGAAAAAGCTTTGTTCAGAGGAAAAATGCGTTGCCGTGGGCGAAATAGGGCTTGATTATCACTATGATTTTTCGCCCCGTGATGTTCAGATTAAAATATTTGAGCAGCAAATCGTTCTTGCAAAGGAGCTTGATTTGCCGATTATAGTCCATGACCGTGAGGCACATGAGGACACAATGACCCTGCTGAAGCGATACAAGCCCAAGGGCGTTATCCATTGCTTTTCGGGTTCAGCCGAAATGGCAAAAGAGGTTCTGAAGCTCGGCATGTATATCGGGCTCGGCGGTGCGGTGACATTCAAAAACGCCAAAAAACCGCTTGAAGTTGCACAAATGGTTCCCGATGACAGACTGCTTATCGAAACCGACTGTCCCTATATGACCCCGGTTCCGTTCAGAGGTCAGCGTTGTGATTCCTCGTTTATTCCCTACACGGCTGAAAAGCTTGCCGAGGTCATGGGAACGGGCGCCGAAGAAATTCTTGACCTCACAAGAAAAAATGCAAACAGACTTTTCAAATTGGAGTTATAATAATGTTCTTTCACGAAAAAACCTATGATATAGACGAGCTTGCAAGGCATAATCTTCATATCCACACAAGATTTTCAACCTGCGCAAAGCCCGAGATGATAGCTGCCGACATTGTCAGAACCGCCGAAAAATGCGGCCTTGAAATGATAGCTCTGACCGACCATAACTATATTCAAAAAAAGAATGCCGTAGCGCAGCAACGCTATGACATTCTCAGAGAGCTTAAAAATGTTGAAACAAGCGTCAAGGTGCTTGTCGGTGCGGAGCTTTCGGCTTACGGAATCGGAAAGTTTGCCGATAACATAACAAGCGACAATTCGCTTGATTACAGGCTTTACACGATAAATCACTATCATCAGAGCTATTGGGAGCATCCCGAGGTTAAATCACCGAGAGCCTATGCCGAGCATATGCTTGCAATTGTTGACGGCGTTATCGAGAGCGGCAGAGCGGATTGCTTCGCCCATCCGTTCATGGCGGGTTATATCAAAGCTTTTGATGATCCCCACGAGGTCACAAGAGCGTTTGCCGACAACGAGATAGGCGACGCAATGGAAAAGGCAAACAGGCATGAAATCGCATGGGAGCTTAATGTTCCCGCAATTCTGGGCGACCCCGAATTCTATCACCGATATTTCCAAATCGGCAAAGAGGTCGGCGTTGTTTTCAACCTGGGCACGGACGCTCACAAGCTTTGCAACATCGACACAAAGCAGTTTGTTGAACAGCTCAAGAATATTTTATATTGACAGAGAAAAGAGAGGGATTTATGCTCTCTCTTTTTCGG
>JAEDKI010000193.1 GCA_016295895.1 Clostridiaceae bacterium
CAGATTGCAATGATTGCTCAGGGCGATTTCAGAAAGCTGCTGATTGCCGACACCAAGGAGCGCCAGGAGATTTTCAGAAAAATATTCAAAACCGACCGCTACCGTATTTTGCAGGACAGAATCAAAAGCGAATATTCGCTTGTCAAAAACGAATATGACGCCGCTCAGAGAAGCGTCAGTCAGTTTATCGGCGGTATACAGTGCGATGAAAACGATGTTCTGAGCATTGAAGCTTCAAAAGCAAAAAACGGTGAAATGACCGTTGAGGATGTTATTGAGCTGATTGAAAATATTCTTGAAAACGATAAAAAAGCCGAGTCCGAAACGGTCGGAAAGCTTGGCGTTACCGAAAAAAAGCTTGAAGCCGTCACAGGAATTCTTGCAAAGTCGGATGAACTGTTAAAAGCTCAGGCGGAGCTTGATATTTCCGAAAAAACATACTTCCGCATGACGGCAGAATTAGAGGAAATCAAGCGTTCTCTTGAGATTGAAAAAGCCAAAAAGCCCGAGCAGGAACGGCTGGCAAAGCAGATAGCGGTTATCGAGGCAGAAATTCCGAAATATGACGAGCTGAACGCCAAAAGAGAAGAAGCTGAAACGCTCTCAAAACAGCTTCAGTCGGGTAAAAAAGAGCTTGAGCGTTACATTGAAGCCGCAAAAAAGATATCCGATGAACTCGAAAACATGAAAGAGGAGCAAAAAGCTCTTGCGAATGCAGGCGAACAAAAAGAAAAGCTTTTCAGGGAAAAAGAACAGCTTGAAGCCCGCAAAACGGCGCTTGAAAATCTTATCGGGAAGTTGACGGGGCTTGAAGCCCTCAATAACAGCCTGAAAACGGCTCAGAACGCCTATCTTGCCGCCGAAGGCAAGGCGGAAAGCGCAAAAAGCGTTTACGAAATGAATTACAAAGCCTTTCTCGACGAGCAGGCGGGCATTCTTGCGGAGAATTTAGCAAACGGAGTCCCCTGCCCCGTCTGCGGCTCAACAGACCACCCGAAGCTTGCCCGAAAATCGGCTTCGGCTCCGACGGAGGCAGATGTTGATGCGTCAAAATCGGAATTCGACAAAGCGCAGAATCATGCCGCCGAGCTGAGCCGAAAGGCGGGAGAAATCAAAGGCGAAGTCAATGCTCAGCGTGAAACCGCAGAAAAGCTAATCTCGGAGCTGATTGGCGAATGCGGAATCACTCAGGCATCCGAAAAAGCAAAAGGAAGCATCGCAGAAACCGAAGAAGCCCTCAAAAAGCTTGATATTCAGATAGCCTCCGAGGAGAAAAATGCAAAACGCAAAGCACAGCTTGATGAGATGATACCCGTTTCGGAGGGCAGAATCAAAAAAGCGGAAGGAGTTACGGCAAATCAAAAGCAGGATATTTCCGCTTTGACCGCATCTCTTTCAGAAAAAGAAAAACAGCTCAAATCGCTTGCAGAAAGCCTTAAATTTGAGAGCAAATCAGCCGCATTAACGCAAAAATCCGCTCTTGAAAACGCTCTTTCTTCAATGCGTGAAGCACTTGAAAACGCCGAAAAATCATTCAGCGAATCGGAGAAAAGCCTGACCGAGCTTGCGGGCAGGATAAAACAGCTCAAAAAGCAGTTATCGGATTCGGAGGCTGTTGACAGAGAAACGGCAGAAGCTGAAAAATCCGTGCTTTTGCTTGAAAAATCCGCCCTTTCAAAGCTTCAGAAGGATATCGGCGTTCGCATTGCAGTCAACACGGATTGTCTGAATAATATCAAGAAAAAATCCGATGAGCTTATTGAAATTGAAAAGAAAAAAATCAGTCTCAATGCCCTCAATAACACCGCCAACGGCAATATTTCGGGCAAAGAAAAAATCATGCTTGAAACCTATATTCAGATGACCTATTTTGATCGCATTATTACCCGTGCAAATTCAAGGCTGATGAAAATGTCGGGCGGTCAGTACGAACTCAAGCGCAGCGAATCCGCAGACAGCAACCGAAGCCAGAGCGGACTTGACCTTTCCGTTATTGACCACTATAACGGCACGGAAAGAAGCGTCAAAACCCTTTCGGGCGGCGAAAGCTTCAAGGCTTCTCTTTCGCTTGCTCTCGGTCTTTCCGATGAAATTCAGTCCTCGGCGGGCGGAATCAGGCTTGACACAATGTTTGTTGACGAGGGCTTCGGCTCGCTCGACCCCGAATCGCTTTCTCAGGCTTTCGGAGCGCTTGCAGACCTGAGCAGCGGCAACCGCCTTGTCGGCATCATCTCCCATGTTGCCGAGCTCAAAGAAAAGGTTGACAAGCAAATTATCATCACCAAAGAAAAAACAGGCGGCAGCAAAATCGAAATCTCCGTCTGACAGCAAAACAGCCGAGCCCGCAAGCGGACCCGGCTGTTTCTATTTTAAAACTCCCCATTTTGCCTTTCGAGCGGAATTACTCTGCTTTTCAGAAAGTTACCGTAACGGTGTCGGAATCAAATATACCGTCCCAATTATTCATATCAAACACATGGAAGGAAAGCTCAAGCGTTGTGATATCGGTTATGCCGTTGCTTTCGAGGTCACTCTCCATGAATGTTATTGTATCAAATGCTTTCTTGCCCGCAGGAACATCGCAGGAGAACGAAGGATCAGCCATGAATCCGTTAACCGACACATCTCTTGCCTGAACGGTTATATCCTTGCCCGAATTATTCTCGACATAGACATACACATCCGCTCCCCAGAAGCTGTCCTCGCTGTCAAGCTTTTTGATGACAATCTTTATGCCGTCTCTGTCAACGGCAACAAAACCCGAATCGTCTACGGTCTGTACATACGAGGGGTCTGCGTCGGTTTCAATTCTGATAACATCCGAATCAACAATATTATCCCATGAATCCGAATCGAAAATATGGAAGCTGAATTCAATATCCTTGATAACCTCAATTCCTGCCGCTTTAAGCCCCGAAGAACTTATTGAGATTTCATCGTTTGCTTTCTTGCCCGACGCAACATCGCAGGAGAAAGTGCTGTCAGCCATGATGCCGTTAACGGAAAGGTTCCTGACCTGAACTGTAACATTTTGCGAACCGTTGTTTTCAACAAGCAGTTTAAGCTCCGGCCCGAATA
>JAEDKI010000194.1 GCA_016295895.1 Clostridiaceae bacterium
CGTGTTTTTTCACTCTGTTGCCGGTATTGATAAAAAACAATACAAACCCGACCTGAAACAGCCTCATTTTTTGAAAATAGCCTGATTTTTAATGTTTATTCAGAATAATAAAGCCGATTTTGCTTTTCAGCCGATGGAAATTTCTGAAACGATGCGCAGTTAAATCAGCTTCACGCAATCGGCTGTAAACGAGCGTATTATTTTTGCAATTCAGAATTATTGTTTTCCGCCTTTTTTCCGTTTTTCTTGTAGTAACGGAAAACAAAAAATGCCGCAATGATTGAAAATATCATTATAGCGAACTCAACATACATTAACGGCTCCGAATAAAAAAGGTCGAGTGAACCGATAACCGTTGAAGTTAACGGAATTGCGGGATACATGAAGATGAGAAGAAGAATCGGCATCAGCGGATTGAAAAATGTTTCGTTGAGGTAGTTTGCTATAAAAGCAATTAAATAGCTGATAAACGGAATCAGCAGAACGGTCTGACTTGCCTTGAAGAAATGAGGCAGGTCTTTTTTCTTCGCAACAAAAGCCGATACTATAGCATAGGCGGAAATAATAAACGGATAAATCAACGAAAGCGCAGGCAATCCATCCCAAAAATCCAGCTCGTCTCCGAGATAGATTGAGCCGCTGGATATAATTCCGATAAGCCATACTCCGAGCGATATTAATATTCCGAGCGTGATTTGCTTTGATTTTTTCATTTTCTGTTCCTCCCGATATTTTTCTATTTTAATTATATCATATATTTTTTTGCTTTCAAGGCTTTCAAAAACGGTATATATATGGTATAATTACTTTTAGTGTTTTAATTTTCAATTCGTGCTCCACTTTATATACTACGGTTTCCGAGTCAAAAACTACATCGGATTTCAATTTATTCAGCAAAGGTGTTTTTATGGAATATATCTCTGAAAATTTTGATGTTGCCGTTATCGGCGCAGGTCATGCGGGCATTGAAGCGGGGCTTGCCTCTGCCCGTCTCGGCTGTAAAACGGCTGTGTTTACGATTAACCTTGATTGGGTCGGCAATATGCCCTGCAATCCCTCAATCGGCGGCACTTCAAAGGGTCATCTTGTGCGTGAAATTGATGCGCTCGGCGGAGAAATGGGTATCGCCGCCGACTTCAACACCCTGCAAAGCCGTATGCTCAATCTCGGCAAAGGGCCTGCCGTTCACAGCCTCAGAGCGCAGATTGACCGCAGGGCTTATTCCGATTATATGAAAGCCGTGCTTGAAAAACAGAAAAATCTCTATCTTCGTCAGGCTGAAATAGTAGATATCAAGCGTGACGGCGATGAATGGATGCTTAAAACCCGACTTGAAGCCGTTCACCGTGTTAAAGCCGTTATCATTGCAACGGGAACATTTCTTGCAGGCAGAGTTTATATAGGCGATGTTTCATATGAAAGCGGCCCTGACGGAATGTTTCCGTCTGTCGGGCTTGCCAAGGCTTTGAAAGACCTCGGAGTTAAGACCAGACGGTTCAAAACGGGCACTCCGCCGAGAATTAACCGCAGAAGCGTTGATTTTGAAAAGCTTGAACCGCAGTTTGGCGATGAAAATATAGTTAAATTTTCATTTGCCGACTCTGCCGAGGTTAAAAACACCGAGCCTTGTTATATTGCTTATACGGGAGAAGAAACAAAGAGAATTATTCTTGACAATCTCAGCCGTTCCCCTCTTTATTCGGGCAAGATTGACGGCGTAGGCCCCCGATACTGCCCGAGCATTGAAGATAAAATCGTCAGATTCTCCGAAAAAGAGCGTCATCAGATTTTTGTTGAGCCTTGCGGAGCAAAAACCGATGAAATGTATCTTCAGGGGCTTTCCTCCTCCCTGCCCGAGGATGTTCAGCTTAAAATCGTCCACAGCATTCCGGGGCTTGAAAATGCGGAGTTTCTCAGAACCGCATATGCGATTGAATATGACTGCGTTGACCCTCTTTCTCTGCGTCAGACGCTTGAATTCAAGGATTTTGACGGTCTTTACGGTGCAGGTCAGTTCAACGGTTCGAGCGGATATGAGGAAGCCGCCGCTCAGGGACTTGTTGCGGGAATCAATGCCGCTTTGAAAATTCTCGGCAAAGAGCCGCTTATTCTTGACAGAACAACCTCTTATATCGGCACTTTGATTGACGACCTTGTAACAAAGGGCTGCTCAGACCCTTACAGAATGATGACTTCACGCTCGGAATACCGCCTTATTCTTCGTCAGGATAACGCAGACCGCAGACTTACCGAATTCGGTCACACGGTCGGGCTGATTTCTGATGAAAGATACAATGCTTTTCTCAAAAAGCTTGATTTGATTGCCGCCGAAAGGGAAAGAGTTGAAAATCTTTCAATACCAAAAACAGAAGAAATAGATAAAATGCTTGTTTCACGTGGAACATCTGCGCTTGAAAAGGGCGTTAAAATGATTGAGCTTCTCCGCAGACCTCAGATTGATTATGCCGCACTTGCTCCGTTTGATAAATTCAGACCCGACCTGCCGCCCGAAATATTCGAGCAGGTTGAGATTGATATTAAATATGAGGGCTATATTAAAAGACAGCAGCAGCAAATCAACGAGATGCGCCGACTTGAAGTTAAACGACTGCCGGGCGATATTGATTATTCCGATGTTAAAGGTCTCAGACTTGAGGCCGTTGAAAAGCTCGGAAAAATTCGACCCGAAACTGTCGGTCAGGCTTCAAGAATTTCAGGCGTTTCCCCTGCCGATATTTCCGTTTTGCTTATTTATCTTGAAAGGTACGGTAAAAATGATATATAATTCATCTCTTTTGCTTTCCGATGCGGAAAAGCTCGGTCTTTCCGTATCATCACAGCAGCTTGACCGCTTTGAGAAGTTAGCCGAACTGCTTGTTGAGCAGAACAAAACAATGAATCTGACCGCCATAACCGACACCGACGGAATTGCAGTCAAGCATTTTGCAGACAGTATCTCCGTTCTTTCGGCTGTTGAGTTTAAAAGCGGTGCGAAAGTGCTTGATGTCGGAACAGGCGCAGGATTTCCGGGAATTCCTCTGTTA
>JAEDKI010000036.1 GCA_016295895.1 Clostridiaceae bacterium
TTTTATTTTATCATCCATGTTATCAAGAATCCTTCTGATTCAGCTTTTCTTTCATCTTTTCAACAAGAGAATAGGGAATTTTAAGGTTGCCGAGACCTTTTCCGATGCTGATATGCGGCTTCATTGCGGCGTGAAAATCCGTTCCGCCCGAGAGCATCAGCCCGAGCCGTGACGCCATAGCCTGATATTTTTCCTGCATTTCGGGCGTGTATTCGGTGTAGTAGCCCTCAACGCCGTCAAGCCCTGCCGCTTTCAGCCTTGCGAGAAATTCCAAAAGCTCACCGTCGCCGAGCTTCGTCAGATGAAGATGAGCAACGAAAGCAAGACCGCCGCAGTTTTTTATCAGCCGAACGGCTTCCTCGTCGGTCATGCTCTGCTTGCCGCAGTAGGCATATTTCCCGTTTTCAAGATAGAGGTCAAAGCCCTCCTTGACGCTTGAGGTGTAGCCCTTGTCCATGAGCAAACGGGCAAAATGCGCCCTGCCGATAAAGCCGTTGGGCGCAAGTGCGAGAGCCTCATCCATGGTGACATCAAAGCCGAGCTCGTTAAGCTTTCGGCAGGTTATTTCATTGCGCTCCCTGCGGGTGTCGATGATGCTCTTGAGAGCTTCGCTCAGCAGGGGGCTGTCAATATCGATGAAATAGCCGAGAATGTGAGTCTCGGTTTTTGAAATTACCGAAAATTCAATGGCGGGGATAACCTCAACGCCGATTTTTTTGCCCTCGGCAACGGCTTCACGCACTCCGTCAACCGTATCGTGGTCTGAAAGCGCAATTGCCGCAAGCCCCGCCTTTTTTGCCTCACGGACAACCTCGGCAGGGGTCATTGAGCCGTCGGACATTATTGAATGAGTATGCAAATCAATGAGTTTTTCCAAAATTATTTACACCACTTTTTAGTCTTCTATTGACTGCCAGACAAGGGCAACATCCGCACCGAGCTGAACGAAGGTGTCGGGAACATTGTTGTCAAGCTTTGAAACACGCCTGAAGCCTCTTGATTCAAAGGCATTGCAGAAAGCGTTTGCCATTTCCGTATCCTTGAAGGTGATGTGAGTGATAAGCCTGAACTCGGTCAGAGTGTTTCTGAGATTTCCGTTCGGGAAGCCGACAACGAAGCCCGTGCACCACCAATATTTTGTGTAAGGACGGGTGAAGATGGTAACATAGTTTCCGTCGGCGTATTCATCCCAGACGAATGCCATTTCCATGTTGAGCCAATCTTCCTTGTCGGCGCAGGCATAGTGAGTGCCGCTGCTGCCGGGCTTTCTTGTGTAAATTCCGACCTCGCCGCCGACGAAGCACATGCCGTACTGACCCTTCCACATCTGAATGAGCCATTCCTTGCCGCCGTAGGTGAATGTTGTTCTGACCGTGTCATAATACATTATCGAGATAGGCGCAAGCTTATCATAGACCTCGTTAAAACCGAAATTCTTCTGCCAACACGCCTTGTCGTCGGTGTAATAATAATTGCCCTCGGGGTCATATCTGTATGAAGCAAGGTTGATTTTTGAAATATCAATGTTGGTCTCGGGCGGAATATATTTCGGGGCTTTCGGCATTTTGAAAACCTCCGAAAATGCGCCGCTTACCGCCGCAACAGCCTGAGTTGCCGTTTGGCTTACGGTTGTTGCAACCGAGGTTATCGTTTGTTCGGATGAGGACGGAACGGTGCTCTGCTGAGTCTGAGACGGAAACAAGAAAGACTCAGAGGTTGAAGCTTCGGTCTGTTCCGAAAAACCGAAGCTTGGGAAAACGCCCGTATTTTCGGCATATTCCCCGTAATTTGATGTGATTTCGCCGTCGGAATAATCGTTGCCTGACGGAACGATTGCAGGGTTGTTCTGACCGTTTATTTTAACGGCAATAACCGCAACAACGCACACGATTGCGGCGGCAACCGCTGAAACGGCAATGGTCAGCGCTTTGTTTTTCATTTTAGCTTCTCCTCCAAAATAAATAATTATTTATTTGAAATTGTATTCACGGACAAAAGCGTTTATGAAAAGCGGCCCCATATCCATTGCGACAATAACGGGGGCGCCGTTCTTCATCATGACCGTCATTCCCTCGCCCTCGCTGAATCGGGTGAGATTTCGGTCAAGCAGTTTCTCAACCTCTCCCGTTGAGGGGTCGATTTTGTATATAGCCTGAGTGTCGTCATTGGTTGCGGCGTAAAGAACTCCGCCGCAGAATTCTGCGCCCTGAATTGCATACACAGATTCCGAAAGAGGAACTTCTTCAACAAAGCTCATGCCGTTTTCTGCGTCATAGACAAGAAGCTTTGTCGGGTTTTTCGAGTGATCCGTGCAGTAGAGATATCCGTTTTCGGGGTTGACGCAGACCCAGGGCATACCCCTTGTGATAACCTCGGAATCCATGATGTAATAATCTGTCAGCTCAAGAGTTTCGGCATCGTAAACGCCGACAATGGGGTAGTCCCAGACCTTGCTGTCCTCAAGACCTGCATAGATTTTGCCGTTATAAAAGCTGAGGCCGCCGATGTGGGCTATGCCGTAATTTTCCGAAAGCTCATCGGGGATTGCGGAATAGTTTGCGTTGATGAGAGTTCTTGCGTTGCTTTCGGTTCTGATTAATGTTGTTTTTGAAGAAAAATAAAGAGTTGCGCCGTCGGTCGTTATTCCCTGAGAACGGAAATATGCACCCACGCCGACAACATTGGTCTTGGAGCGATCCGTGCGCTCGCTTGCCGAAATCATGTCGATTCCGTCTGTGAGGAGCGCAAACGGAATGAGAATCAAAGCCATAACAAGAGAAATGATTTTTGTTAAAGTCAACTGAATGCCGTTCATAAAGCAATCCTCCAAAAAAACTAATATTTTCCGAGATGTAAAATTGCTGAATAAAAAAATTATAGCAAATATTGGCGTCTCAGTCAACGGTTGAAGAATAAATAATATGAAAAAGCTATTTATTATATGGAGAATGTTTGCAAAAGATTGACAACGGATTAAAAAACGGGTAATATAATAAATGTAAAATGGATAAAAATGCAAAAGTGACTAAAATACAGAAAGGGAGACAGCAATGAATGATGTTAACAAGCTCTATGAGCTTTGGCTTGAAAAAACGGCGGATAACGCCGAAATACAAAAAGAGCTCCTTTCGATAAAAGGTAATGAAGAAGAAATTCTTGACAGGTTTTACAGGAATCTTGAATTCGGAACGGCGGGTCTGAGAGGCGTTCTCGGAGCGGGAACGAACAGAATGAACACCTACACGGTCTGCCAGGCAACTCAGGGGCTTGCAGACTGCCTGAACGGCAAATATGACAGCGCAAGCGTTGCAATCGGCTACGATTCAAGAATCAATTCGGATGTATTTTCAAAGCAGTGTGCCGAGGTGCTTGCGGCGAACGGAATAAAGGCTTATATTTTCCCCCGCCTTATGCCCACGCCCCTGCTTTCATTTGCGGTTATGCGCCTTAAATGTCAGAGCGGTATCGTTATTACTGCGAGCCACAATCCGTCAAAATATAACGGCTACAAATGCTATGACCCCGCAGGCTATCAGATGACGGACGAAGCGGCGCTTGAGACCTATTCGTTCATTCAGAAGGTCGATATGTTCAAGGATATCAAGCGTATTCCGTTTGATGAGGGTATTGAAAAGGGTCTTATCGAATATATTTCAGACGACCTTGTTGAGGAATTTTATTCGCTTGTTTTACAGCGCCCGATAAATCCCGAAATCAGAAGGGAGAGCGACCTTAAAGTTATCTATTCTCCGCTCAACGGCACGGGTAATATCCCAGTCAGAACGGTTCTTTCAAGAGCGGGATTTAAGAATGTTGAGGTTGTTCCTCAGCAGGAGATGCCCGACGGCACATTCCCGACCTGCCCTTATCCCAACCCCGAAATCAAGCAGGTTTTTGAATGCGCAATCGAAATGACAAAGACGGATAAGGCAGATTTGCTTCTTGCAACCGACCCCGACTGCGACAGAGTGGGAATTGCAGTTCTGACGGGCGGCGAATATGTGCTGCTCTCAGGCAACGATGTCGGAGTTTTGCTTGCCGAATACATGCTTTCCGCAAGAAAAGAAAAAGGAACTCTGCCCGAAAATCCGTTAATGACAAAATCCTTTGTTTCAACTCCGCTTATCAATCTTGTTGCCGAAAAATACGGTTGCAAGGTTGTTGATGTGCTCACGGGCTTCAAATATGTCGGCGAGTTCATCTCAAAACTTGAAAAGAAGGGCGAGGAAAACCGCTTTGTCATGGGCTTTGAGGAGAGCTACGGCTATCTTATCGGCACTCATGCGAGAGATAAGGACGCCGTTGCCGCTTCGCTGATGATCTGCGAAATGGCGGCTTATTATAAGAGCAAGGGCAAAACCCTCGTTGATGTTCTCAACGGAATTTACGACGAGTTCGGCAATTATGTCAACAAGCTTTATAACTTTGCGTTTGAGGGCGCAAGCGGCATGGTCAGAATGGCTGAAATCATGGCTCAGACAAGAGAAAATCCGCCCAAAGAGCTTGCGGGTCTTAAAGTGCTGAAAGTCCATGATTTTGAAGCGAGCACGGTAACCGACACCGAAACGGGAGCAAAAACCGCCATCGAGCTTCCGAAATCCAATGTTCTGGCTTATTCTCTGCCCGAGGGCAATTTTGCAATAGTCCGTCCGTCGGGAACGGAGCCGAAAATCAAGGTATATATTACCGGCTGCGGCAAGACGAGGGCAGATGCCGAAAACAGGGCGGATCTGCTCGGAGCGGCAATGAAAGAATTAATTAAAATTGGAGAGTGAAAATAATGAAAGGTCGCAGCCTTTTTGTCAGAATAGTTGCAATATTTCTTTGTGCGGTTATGGTTCTCGGAGTTGTGACTGCGGCAATCTATGCCTTTGCCGCCGATGAAGCGGTTTTGTATACGGCGTCTCCCGACACGGGCAGTTCATCGATGATATGGGTCATCGTTGCGGTTGTTGCGGCGGTTGCCGTTATCGCAGGATGCCTGATAATTCCAAAGGCAAAGAAAAAATAAATCGGATAAATTTCAGACTCCGCCGAGAGCAATTTTGCCCCGGCGGAGATTTTTCTTTAATGAATTAAAAAGAAAAATAAGGCAAAATTTCCACATTTTTTTGTTTTAAAATCCTATTATAGTTTATATTTATGTTGATTTTTGTCTAAGGAAAGAATATAATATATGATGAATAATTTTTGGAAGAATTGTTCGGAGGATTGAAATGATTGACATTCACTGCCACATTTTATACGGAGTTGACGACGGCTCCTTCAATCTGGAGGAAACCGTTAAAATGGCCGGAATTGCCGAAAAAGGAGGAACGCAGGCTATAATCGCTACTCCACACAGCAATGTTCCCGATTCATACATAAATCATTGGAACGACGGCTTTGATGAAAAAATCGCTCTGATAAACAAAACACTTGCCGAAAGAGGAATCGACATCAAGGTTTATCGGGGTCAGGAAGTATTCTGCGCAGGCAGATATGCCGAGCTTCTCTCGGAGGGTAACCTGATAACCCTTAATAATTCAAGATATCCGCTTGTTGAATTTGGTTTTCACGAGGATTCCGATGAGGCATACGCAATGGCGGAGCGACTTACGGCGGAGGGCTATGTTCCGATTGTGGCTCACCCCGAGAGATACGGGTTCGTTTTTGAGGAGGATGACGCCGCCGAACGGCTGAAGAGTATCGGCTGTCTGCTTCAGATAAATAAAGGCAGTCTGAAAGGAAGCTTCGGCTTTCAGGCGCAGAGGGTGGCTCACCGTCTGCTTGAAGACGGTTTTGCCGATTTCGTTGCGAGCGACGCTCACAGCCCTTATATGAGAACGCCGTTTCTTGCAAATGCCCGTGAGATGATAAGCGAGGAGTATTCGCCCGACTATGCGGAGCTTCTGCTGAGCGAAAATCCGAGGCTGGTTATCGAGAATAAAGAAATTCTGACTTATTGAGTTATTTGCATTGGAGTTTGTTAATTTATGATGAGAATTCTGAGAATAGCCGTTTCCGTGCTGTTTGTTATTACTTTAGCGGTTTTTTCTTGCTTTTATATCAGCGTGAAAATACATACCGACAAAACCATACCGGTTATCAGCGTTGAGGGAGAAATGCTTGAAGTCGGCTTTGATGTTACCGATGAGGAGCTTCTTGAGGGTGTTACGGCGTTTGACGAAAAGGACAAGGATCTGACGGATAAGGTTATTGTTGAAACAATTTCAAGGTTCACCGAAAAAGGCGTGTGCAAGGTTACATATGCCGTTTGCGACAGCGACAACCATGTTGCAAAGGCGACGAGAAAAATCCGATATAAGGACTACGAATCGCCGAAGTTCTATATGGTTGACGACATTTGTTATTCGCTTTATGAAACCATCAACGTGAATGCTTCTCTGGGAGCTACGGACTGCATTGACGGAAATATTTCAAGGGATATGATAATCACCTCAGAGGACGCCGTTTCCTCTGTGGCGGGCGTTTATTCAATCAATGCAACCGTCACCAACAGCAAGGGAGACACCTCCATAATAACGCTCCCGATGATAATTGAGGACAGAAGCGTTGCCGCTCCGCATATTGTTCTGACGGATTATCTTGTTTATCTGAAAAAGGGTCAGGCGTTTGATCCCAAAAAGTATATAAAAGAAGTCACGGATGCGGAAGAAAACGTTCTTAACCTTGAGGTCAAGGTGGAATCCGCAGTTGATATAAACAAAGAGGGTATTTACATGGTTCATTATTTTGCAACCGATGCCGAGGGTGTTCAGGGGCATTCGGTGCTGTTGGTTTCGGTGGGTAAATAAGATTATGGATAAGAATAAAATTATTTTTGAATGGCATAGCCTTGTTAAAGACCTTGTCAGAAATGTGTGGGTAATCATTCTCTCTGCGCTGATAGGTCTTATGGGCATATATATTGCGTCCTACAGTGTATATTCTCCCGAATATACCTCAAGCGCAACTCTTGTCGTTACCGCCAAGGCGAATACTCAGGGAAAAACCTATTCAATGGTTTCCGTCTCTTCGGAAATGGCAAATGTTTATACAAATGTTTTTGTTCAGCAGCTTATGAAAACAAAGGCTGCCGAAAGAGCCGGAATGGAAAGCTTTGACGGAAAAATCAGCGCTTCCGTCCTTTCGGAAACGAACCTGCTTGAACTGAAAGTAACCGCAAAAAACCCTCATACGGCTTATGTGCTAATCAAAGCGGTGCTGGAAGTCTATCCCGAAATCTCGGAGAAAATTTTTGATAATTCCACTATTTCCGTTATCAAGCAGCCGTCTGTGCCTTTTTCGCCGTCAAACAGAATTACGGAGGCAAACAAAAAAATAATCGTGCTTGCCTGCATGGCGGCTACGGCGGCAGCAATTGTCGTTTTGTCCCTGCTGAGAGACACGGTTAAAAATGAGGAGGCATTCAAGTCAAAAATAGATGCAAAGCTTTTGGGCTCGGTCGTTCACGAAAGCAAGAGGCTGACGGTTCAGGATTATATTAACAAGAAGAAAAAAGGATTGCTGATTTACAATAACGCCTTCATCAGCCTTAAATTTGCCGAGAGCTTTCAGAAATTGGCCGCAAAGCTCGAACACATCAAAAAGCGTGGAGGCGGAAAGGTTTTTGCGGTAACGAGCGTTTCGGAGAACGAGGGAAAATCCACCGTTGCTTCAAACATTGCGCTTTCTCTTGCAAGCCGTGGATACAGAGTTGTTCTTTTTGACCTTGACGCCAAAAAGCCTGCTCTCTATAAAATTTTCAATCAGTCATACGAGAAATATTACGAGCTTGGCGAGCTTATGAACCGTGAGATAAAATTCGGAGAGTTCAGGCTCAGAAAGTTTAAAAATACATCGCTCTATCTTGCGCTCAACACCAAGCCTTATCCCGATTCACGCAAATGGCTTGAAAACGGAATGGCAGAAAAAATCATTAATGTTACCAAGGAAAAAGCCGATTTTGTTATCATCGATACCGCACCGATGGCGGTTGATTCCTCGGTTACGGATATTGCAAAAATTGCCGATAATACCCTGCTTGTTGTCAGAACGGACGAGGTTTCGGTTTCGGATATCAACGATGCAATAATAACCCTTGGCGAAGTCGGCGGAAATGTTGCGGGCTGTGTCTTAAACGATGTTTATCCCGAGCTGTCCCTGATAAAATTCAACGGCGCCGACGAGAGCGGGCAATATTACGGCAAGGATTACGGCAAATACGGTAAGTACGGAAAGTACGGAAAGTACGGTAAATACGGTAAAAATCAAAGCAAATACGGCGGATATTCTTATTTCCCGGAAGATCCCGACGATAAAGAAACTGCTGAGGAGTAATGTTATAAATCAACCGAAGGATGAAAACGAATAATGAATCAGACCGAAAACATGAATAAAGAACCCGAGAAAATTGACGAGATAAAGATAAAAATATATCTCAGCGATTTTTTTAAGGGAATCAAGAAATTCTGGTGGCTCTGCGTTGCCCTTGCGGTCGCAGTCGGCGGCTTCAAGCTGACTGTCGGCTATCTGAATTTTACCCCGAGCTACACCACCTCTGCGATATGCACAGTCAGCACGCAGAACAGTTCCGCAACCATAGGCGGCATTTCTTTTTATTCTTTTTACTATGACAGTTCAACCGCTTCTCAGATTGCCAAAACTTTTCCTCATATCTTGAACAGCAATATTCTTCAGGAGGCAATTTGTGAGGATCTCGGAATCCCCGCTTTGACGGCAACTCTGTCCGTTTCCTGCGTTTCGGATTCTAATATGATAACGATTACCTCAACGGGCAGCGACCCGAAAAAAGCCTATGATATTCTGCTGTCGGCAATCAAAAATTTTCCCGATGCCGCAAAATATGTTGTCGGAAACATCAGGATGACGGTTATTTCGGATGCCTACATTCCCGCAGAGCCATCAAACAGCAATTCATTTGTCAAAACTGCCGTCAAATGGGCTTTGATCGGCTTTGCACTGGGGCTTGCATGGATAGTTTTCTATGTCTTTCAGCGCAGCACGATCAGAACGAAAAAGGATGTTAAATCCGAGCTTAACATTGAAGCTGTCGGAACAGTTCCGCAGGTTTCGTTCAAAAAGCATTCAAAGCAGGTTAATCAGTCGGTGCTTCTGACTAATCCGAAAATCGGCAGCGGTTTTCTTGAATCGGTGCGTGTTATGAGAAACACCTTTATCAATTCACTTGAGCCGCAGGAAAAGGTTGTCATGGTGACCAGCACCGCCCCCGGCGAAGGAAAAACAACGGTCATAACAAACCTTGCGCTTTCGCTTGCGGACTGCGGAAAAAACGTGCTTCTGGTTGATGCGGATATCCGCAATCCGAGCGTTGCACCCCTGCTCGATATTGATCCCGATCAGCTTGAGATTTCCGTGGAGACGGAGCTTTATTCAATTTCCCGCCTTGAGGAATATAAAATTTCCTATATGTTTTTTAAGGATTCCGACGAAGTAAAAAGCAAAAGAATGAATGCGGAGCACATCAGGAAAGCGTTTGATTCGGTGCGTGAAAAATACGATTATATTCTTGTTGATACTCCGCCCTGCGGGCTGATTTCCGATGCGCTTTTCATCGCTCAGGCATCCGACGCCGCCCTGTATGTCGTTCTTCAGGATTCCGTCAGGGTTTCAAAGATCCGAAGCGGTCTTGATAATCTCATGTCATCAAACATCAGAGTTATCGGCGGTATTCTTAACGGAGCGCTTTCGGGAATCACGGGCTACGGTTATAATTACGGCTATGGCTACGGTTACGGTAAATACGGCTATGGCGGCTATAAATACGGCAAGTACGGTTACGGCTACGGCAAATACGGCTACGGCAATAAGCGCAAAAAAAAGAAAGATAACGATTGAAAGGAGCCAAGATGAAAAAAACCGGGAATTACGGAAAACTCTTTCGCAGCATGGCAAAAGAGTGGAAATGGATGTTCGGATATATCGGACGGTATAAATATATCCTTGTGCTGTATATAATTCTCGGGCTTCTTGCTTCGGCAATGTCTCTTGGCACTTCGGTTGCCTCGAAATATCTTATTGACGCCGTTGTTCAGCATTCAGGCTCTGAACTTCCAAAATATATCAGCCTTGCGGTCGGACTTGCCGTGTTTCAGTATGTTTTTCAGGCGCTCAGCTCATGGATGACCTCCGTTGTCAGCAGTAAGGTCAATAATGAAATAAGGCAGGAAATTTATACCCACATAATATCCGCAGAATGGGAGGATATCGGAGCGTTTCATTCGGGCGATCTGCTCAACAGGCTTGAGGGCGACGCTTCAACCGTTTCTGCGGGGGTTATCGGCTTCATTCCGAGCGCATTCACGAGGGCGGCACAGTTTTTCGGCGCTTTCGCCGTAGTTTTTTATTACGATAAAACCATGGCGTTTCTTGCGCTCATGAGCGCACCGTTTCTGTTCTTTTCTTCAAGATTCCTGCTGAAAAATATCAGAAAATTCAACCGTAAGAGCAGAGAGCTTAACGGCAAGATTCTGTCTTATTCCGAAGAATCCATGCAGAATCTGCAAACCGTCAAGGCGTTTGATCTGACAAAGCAGTATTCCGAAAATTTCAGGGCTCTGCTTGAGGAATACCGTTCAACCCGCCTTGCCTATGATAAATTCAGCATTCTGACAACTCTGTGTCTTTCTCTTTTGGGCATGGTTGTTTCCTATTCCTGCTACGGCTGGGGCATATACCGCCTTTGGCAGGGAGCGATATCGTTCGGAACAATGACAATGTTTTTGCAGATTTCGGGTATGCTGACCTCCTCTTTCAGCGCCCTTGCCTCTCTTGCTCCGACGGCGGTTTCAACTGCGACCGCCGCAGGCAGAATCATGGAGGTCACCTGCTTCAACGAAGAAAAGGACGGCGACAGCGAAAAAGCGCTTGAAATCCTTGAAGAATCCCGTGAAACGGGAGTAGAGCTTATTTTTGACGGGGTATCTTTTGCTTACAGGGACAGCGATGATCCCGTGCTGAACGAGGTTTCGATTTTTGCAAAGCCGGGAGAAACAATCGCTCTTGTCGGCCCCTCGGGAGAGGGAAAAACAACCGTTTTAAAGCTTATCCTCGGAATTGTCAAGCCGAGCGGCGGCAGAATTTATCTGAAATCCGAATCGGGCAAGACGATAGATATTTCCGACAGCACAAGGCGGTTCTGCTCCTATGTTCCTCAGGAGGTCAATGCGTTTTCGGGAACGGTTGCGGAGAATCTCAGAATGGTCTGCCCCGAGGCGGACGATGAGCAGCTTATTGAAGCGCTGAAAGCGGCGGATCTTGCCGATTTTGTTCTCTCACTTCCCGACGGTTTAAACAGCGTTGTCGAAGAAAACGGAGCGAATTTCTCCCGTGGCCAGCTTCAGAGGCTTGCAATAGCAAGAGCATTGCTTAAAAATTCTCTGATACTTATTATGGATGAAACAACCTCTGCGCTTGATATTGATACCGAGGGCAGAGTGCTGAAAAATATTATGATTGCCGATCCGGCGAGGATATGTATTATAACGACTCACAGAAAAAGCATGCTGAAATACTGTGACAGAGTGTATGAAATAAATTCCGAGGGTAATGTGGAGGAAAAACAGCAAAGGAATGGTCAGAGTGAAAGCTAAAGATAAAAAAAGAAGACCCGGAAAGCTCCGTTTTGAGAAATGGAGACTGACTGCGCTCCTCTTGGCTGCCTACGACATTTTTGCAACCAATTTTTCATATTTTCTTGCCCTGCTGATAAGGTTTGACGGTAAGGTTTCCGAAATTCCGGATTATTATCTTAAAGCGTATCTTGATTTTGTTCCCATATATTCGGTGCTATGCCTTGCCGTTTTCGTTGCGGCAAGAATGTATAAGAGCGTCTGGAAATATGCGAGCATCAATGAGGCGGTAAGGACGGCTTTCGGAAGTGCATTTGCATCATTTCTTCACATCCTGCTCATAACGGTTTGGTTTGCAAGAATGCCGCTGTCCTATTATTTATGGGGCTCCTGTTTCCAGTTCATTCTGCTGATTGCAGTCCGTTTTTCTTACCGATTCTTCCAGTTTGAAACCCGCCGCTTCAGGAATCATGAAAGCTCAAAATCGGCTCACCGTGTTATGATAATCGGAGCAGGCGAAGCGGGTCAGATGCTTCTCAGAAGCGTGCTGAGAGATCCGTCATCGTCAGACAAGGTAATCTGCATTATTGACGATAACACTAACAAATGGAACAGGTATATTGAAGGGATACCCATCGTCGGCGGCAGAGACGATATATTATGTAATGTTGAAAAGAATAAAATAGACAAAATATATATTGCCATCCCGAGCGCACCGAGAGAGAGCAAGAGAGATATCATAAACATCTGCGAGGAAACGAACTGCGAGATTAAAAATCTTCCCGATTTTTATCAGTATGCCAACAGCGATGTTACAGTCGGCTCAATGAGAGATGTTTCGTTTGAGGACCTTCTGGGCAGAGAACCGCTCAGAACCGATATGCAGGAGGTTTACTCCCTTATTAAAGGCAAAACAATCCTTGTAACGGGAGGCGGCGGCTCAATAGGAAGCGAGCTTTGCAGGCAGATTGCCGCCCATGAGCCGAAAAGGCTTGTTATATTTGATATTTACGAGAATAACGCCTATGCGATTCAGCAGGAGCTGAAAATAAAATATCCCAAAATGAATCTGACCGTGCTTATCGGCTCTGTCAGGGATTCAAGACGGCTTGACGAGGTTTTCAAACGCTTCAAGCCCGATATCGTCTATCATGCGGCGGCTCATAAGCATGTTCCTCTCATGGAAAACAGCCCCTGCGAAGCGATAAAGAATAATGTTATCGGAACATATAAGACCGCATATGCGGCGATGATGAACGGCTGCAAGCGTTTTGTCCTCATCAGCACGGACAAGGCGGTTAACCCCACGAATATTATGGGCGCAAGCAAACGCCTTTGCGAAATGATAATTCAGGCGTTTGACCGAAGCATAAAGGAAAAGAAGCCCGAAAACATTCCAAAGCTTTTCACTCATTTTGAGGCGGATTACAAAGAATATTGCTGCACCGAATTTCCCGAAAATGTCTCAACGGAGTTTGTTGCGGTTCGCTTCGGCAACGTTCTCGGCTCCAACGGCTCGGTTGTCCCTCTGTTCAAACAGCAGATTGAAAGAGGCGGCCCCGTCACGGTCACTCATCCCGATATCGTGAGATATTTTATGACCATTCCCGAGGCGGTTTCTCTCGTGCTTCTTGCGGGAGCTTATGCTCACGGCGGCGAAATCTTCGTGCTCGACATGGGTTCGCCCGTCAAGATTGAAACGCTTGCAAGGAATCTTATCAAGCTTTCGGGGCTGAAGCCCGATGTTGATATCAAGATTGAATATACGGGGCTCAGACCCGGCGAAAAGCTCTACGAAGAAACGCTTATGGCAGAGGAGGGGCTGAAAACCACTCCCAATAAACTGATTTTTATCGGAAATCCGATTCCTTTTGATGCCGAAGAATTCCGTGACGGAATCGAAAAGCTGATGAGCGCGGCTTACAAAAACAGCGGCGAAATAAGAGAGCTTGTCGAAAAAATCGTTCCGACTTATTCGGTAAAAGAAAAAGA
>JAEDKI010000037.1 GCA_016295895.1 Clostridiaceae bacterium
CAATTTTATTTTTGCGGTTTGAACATAAAAAGACGGACGAATGCCTGAAATCGGCAGCCGTCCGTCTTGGTTTTTTGCTTATCAGACCTGAGTTGCGCCGTCAACCGAGAGGATTTCTCCGGTTACATAGCTTGCCATATCGCTTGCAAGGAATACGAAACAATCGGCTACTTCTTCGGGCTCGCCGACTCTGCCGAGAGGGATTCCCGCAGAAATCCTTGCAACCATCTCCGGGGGAAGTGCTGCAACCATGTCGGTTCTTGTTACGCCGGGAGCAACGGCATTAACTCTGATGTTATCTTTGCCAAGCTCTCTTGCGAGGGATTTTGTAAGTCCGTTAACCGCAAATTTTGATGTGGGATATCCGACGCCTGCCGCCTGACCGTAAATGCTGACCATTGAGCTTGTGTTTATGATTGAGCCGCCGCCCTGAGCTTTCATTATCGGAGCTACTGCTCTTGTGCAGTTGAAAACCGCTTTAACATTTATATCCATGATGTTTTCAAAAGCTTCGGGGGAGTATTCATAGAAGGAGTCTCTTGCAGAAATACCCGCATTGTTGGCAAGAATGTCAATTCTGCCGAATTCTGCCTTGACATCTTCAATTGCTTTTGTAACCTCATCAAAGCTTTTGAGGTCGGGGCAAAGGCCGATAACGGGATAATCAGCATTGTCAGCCTTGAGGCTTGCAAGAGCTTTGTCAACCGTTTCCTGTCTTGAGCCGAAAAGTGCAACTTTTGCGCCGTTGTCAAGAAACTTCTTGACTATGCAATAGCCTATTCCTCTGGTTCCTCCGGTTACAATTGCAACCTTGTCTTTTAATAAATTCATTTTGATTCCTTCTTCCTTTTGTTTATTTATTATTACTCATAATAATACCTTTTTTGATATTGAAAACGAAATTGCAGGTTTCTCCGCCCTGCTCTGTCTTTATTCTGATAACATCTTTATCGAGATATTCGGCGTCAACAATCTTTTTGTCGGTCTTTCTGAGATATTTTTTCAGCCTTTCGGTCTGCATTTCATCATATGCGCCTGCGTTATCCGAAACGAAAAGCACATTGCCGCAAAGATTATTGATTTCGGCAAGAAGAACCTTTTGCTCATCGGTGAATTTCAGATTGTCGTTTCTGAGAAAGAAAACATCGGGGTCATTCATGAATGCCCTTCCGTTGAGATGACGGCGGAAAACGGAGTTTGTTATTGCGTTCTGTGCGCTCGGAACCTCGTTTGAAACATTCAGCTTGTTATATATTTTGCCGATATAATCAAGGTCAACATCGCAGCTTATGCGGCAGGCGTCAACAATTCCGAGCGCTGAGCCCAACGGAACGCCGCAACCGAGAATAAGCTTATCGCCGACGCATTCTCTGAGCAGAAGCATGGCGTCGTGCATGATTTCACCCCTGCATTTTCCCGCTCTCGGAATCATGCATTCACTGTAGAGAAAGTCGAGCTTAACCATGTCGAATCCCCATTCGTTGAGAACAACATCAAAGAATTTCTTGATGTATGCTCTTGCTTCGGGATTATAGATATCGAGAGTGTAAGCGCCGCCCCAGCCCAAACAGCCGAGCATGGGTTTTCCGTTTTCCTTGATTAGCCAGTCGGGATGCAGCTTCGCAGTTTGCGAAACTCTCTGACAACTGAACGGAGCGAGCCATATGCCTGCATTGTAGCCCTTGTCATGGATTTTGTCGGCAATGTATTTCATTCCGTGAGGGAATTTTTTCGGGTCGGGAACAAGCCAGTCTCCGACGAAGCTTTCGTAGCCGTCATCAATCTGAAAGATTGAAACCTCGTCTTTTGCTCTGTCAAGCCCGTTGAGGTCACGAAGAATGATTCCCTCATCAATTTTCTGAAAATAATTGTACCATGAGGTGTAGCCGCTCATGCATCGGTTTCTTGCTTCGGGCATGGGAGAGAGCGAAAAATATTTGTCAAATACTTCGTCATATCCGCCCTCAAAATAAACGATATCGAAAACCTGCCAAGGCTCTTCAACGAGCTTGCCCAGAGCGTCTTTGCGGATTGAGAAATAATTCTCGTTCATCCTGACTTTAAAATATGTAAATCCCGTTTTTTCGCTCAGCGAACCCCAGAATTTAACTTTGCCGCCGTTTTTGACATAGGTGTAGCAATGGCTGTGGAACTCGCCGGGCTTCTGAGTGTATTTAACTATTCTTTCGTCGCTTGCGAGCCTTGCAAGGTCTTTTGTCAGCTTGGTTATTCCCGCAAGCTTTGTTATGCCTTTTTGAATTTCATCGGCTTTATATTCTCTTGTGGTTGTCCATGACTGATAGCCGCCCGCAAAGAAACTGTCGCCTTTCTTGAATTCATAAGGAAATTCGACATAAAAATCAACAAGCTCAAACGGCTTTTTCGGCTTGAGAATAACGGAAAAACGGTTTTCGTTATCAACAATATCAAGCGAAAAGAAATCGTTTTCCGTTTCGTTTGTAACAACGGTATTGCTGCCGGATTTGAATGAAATGATATATTTCTTATCCATAACACGCCTCCGAAGATGTTTATAATATTAATGTAATTATAACAGACGCCGCCGATTAATTCAAGAATAATATTATCCGTTCAGAGAAAAAGGATTAGCACTCTTGACAATCGAGTGCCAATTTTTACAGTTTATTCAAAATTTGTTAACAGTATTTGGCTTTGAGAGTAGTATACTGTCTTTCGTAGAAAATTTTATTGAACAGGTGATTTAAAAATGCGAACAAAACAGTTTAAGTCAGAATCAAAAAAACTCCTTGATATGATGATCAATTCGATCTACACTCACAAGGAGATATTCCTGCGTGAGATCATTTCAAACGCTTCGGATGCATTGGATAAGCTTTATTTCCGCTCGCTGACCGACCCGTCGGTCGGGCTTAATGCCGACGATTTTGTTATCCGCATTGAGCTTGACAAGGATAACGGCATCATCAGAGTAACCGATAACGGCTGCGGAATGACGGAGGAGGAGCTTGACAGCAACCTCGGCACGATTGCAAAGAGCGGCTCGCTCGCTTTCAAAAATGAAAATGAAAAAACCGAAGATGTTGATATCATCGGTCAGTTCGGCGTCGGATTCTATTCGGCATTCATGGTCAGCGATAAGGTTACCGTTGAAACCAAGGCTTTCGGCAGCGATCAGGCGTTCCGTTGGGAATCAACAGGCGCATCGGGCTACACAATCGAGCCGTGCGAAAAAGAGAGCTTCGGAACAACCGTTACCATGCACCTGAAGGATGACACCGAGGACGAACGCTACAGCGAATTTCTCGATCAGTACAAAATAAGCCAACTTGTCAAGAAGTATTCCGATTATATCCGCCACCCGATTCAGATGGAGTTCACAACGAGCAAGCCCGTTGAGGGCAAGGACGGCGAATATGAAGATGTTACCGAGCTTCGCACTCTCAACAGCAGAATTCCGCTCTGGAAGAAGAACCGCTCTGAGATAAAGCCCGAGGAATATAACAGCTTCTATAAAGAAAAATATTATGATTTTGAAGATCCCGCAAAGGTTATCCACACCAGCGTTGAGGGGCAGGCAACATATCATGCCCTGATGTTCGTTCCCAAGCATGCTCCGTTTGATTATTACACCAAGGACTATGAAAAGGGACTTCAGCTCTATTCAAAGGGCGTTCTGATAATGGAAAAATGCGGCGATCTGCTGCCGGATTATTTCAGCTTTGTCAAGGGACTTGTTGACAGCGAGGATCTTTCGCTGAATATCTCCCGTGAAATGCTTCAGCATGACAGGCAGTTAAAGCTCATTGCAAAAACCATTGAAAAGAAAATCAGAACCGAGCTTGATAAAATGCTCAAAAACGAGCGTGAAGCCTATGAAGAATTTTTCAAAACCTTCGGAATTCAGCTTAAATTCGGCGTTTACAGCGATTACGGCGCACACAAGGACGATTTGAAAGACCTTCTGATGTTCATTTCATCAAACGAGAAAAAATATGTTACCCTCAAAGAATATGTTGACAGAATGAAAGAGGGTCAGGATACCGTCTATTATGCCTGCGGCGAAACGGTTGAGAAGATTGAAATGCTTCCGCAGTGCGACGCCGTTAAGGATAAGGGCTATGAGGTTCTTTATCTGACCGAATATGTTGACGAATTTGCTCTTAAAATGATGGGCGAATATGAGGGCAAGAAGTTTATGAATATCTGCGACGAGGAGCTTGACCTCGGCACGGAGGACGAGAAAAAGGCGCTTGAAAGCGAAAATGAGCAGTCAAAAGAAATGTTTGAGGAAATGAAAAACGCAATCGGCGATTCAATAAGCTCGGTTCGTTTCACGGGCAAGTTGAAAAATCATCCCGTTTGCCTGACGAGTGAGGGCGGAATTTCTCTTGAAATGGAAAAAACTCTCAACTCAATGCCCGGCGCAAAGGATAATCAGGTCAAGGCTCAGCTTGTGCTTGAAATCAACGCCGAGCATCCGATTGCGGAAAAGCTCAAAACGCTTTACAATGAAGATAAAGAGGCTCTCGGCAAATACGCAAAGCTTCTTTACGGCGAGGCTTGCCTCATCGGCGGCAGACGCATTGATGACCCCGTTGAGCACAGCAAGCTCATCTGCGAGCTTATGACAAAATAAAAAAAGTAATTACAGGTCAGAGTCCGCAGAGGCTTGACCTGTAATTTTTTGCCGTGTTCGGCTTGCTTGACTTTTGATTTGTATGTGATATTATATTAATCGGTATAATAAACAAAAAGGTTGTGATTTGTTGCCGAAGCGCAAAAATGTTTATTTTGTTCAGGTCGATGTTTCCTCGGGCGGGGAATCAAAGGTCGTTTATCTGCCTTATACGGCAGGAGTGATTGTTGCAAATGCCTGGCGCAGCAGCCGGGCTGCTTCGGCATACGAATTCAAGGATTTCATTTTTCTGCGCAACGATATAGAAAAGACGGTTTCGGAGCTTGACAATCCAAAGGTTGTCGGATTTTCAAATTATTGCTGGAACACCGAGTACAACCTTGCTCTTGCGGCCGAAATCAAGAAGAAGTATCCGGATTGCATAACCGTTTTCGGCGGTCACAACATTCCCGAAAATGTTTCGTTCCTTGAAAATAATCCGCAGGTTGATTATCTCAGCTTCGGCGAGGGAGAAATAACCTTCGGGGCGTTGCTTGAAGCACTTGACGGGGGAGATGTCTCCGAGGTTGCAAATATAGCCTTCCGCTCAGAAAACGGGTGCATTATGACCGAAAAAAAGCAGCTTTGCAGTTCGGATTACGCATCGCCGTATCTTGACGGCTGGTTTGATGGCTTTGCGGAAAAATATCCGGGCATTGAGTTCAATTCGATTCTTGAAACAAGCAGGGGATGCCCCAACAGATGCGCATATTGCGACTGGGGTCTGCTTAAAGAAAAAACAAGATTTTTTCCTCTTGATAAGGTGCTTGCGGAGATTGAATGGCTCGGCAGAAACAAAATCAGATTTGTCTGGGGAGCTGACGCAAATTTCGGCATAAGCCCGAACGATTTGATAATTGCCGATGCGATTGTTGCGGCAAAAGAAAAATACGGTTATCCCGAAAGGGTCAGAATCAATTATTCCAAGGGCAATTTTGAGAGAGTGCGTGAAATCGTTCGCCGTTTTAACCGAAAGGGCATTGACAGAGCGGGAGCAACGATATCGCTTCAAAGCCTTTCGCCGCAGGTGCTTGAAAACATCGGCAGAAAGAATATGTCGCTTGAACGCTTTCAGAGCAGCTTCGGGATTTATCACGAGGAGAATCTGCAGGTCTATTCCGAGCTTATTCTCGGCTTGCCCGGCGAGAGCTACGACAGCTTTGTTGACGGAATATGCAAGCTGTTTGAAATCGGTCAGCATTTCATTTTTGAAGTTTATAACTGCATAGTTTTGCCCAATTCGATTCTCGGCCAAAAGGATTACATGAAAAAATTCGGGATTGAGACAACCAACACCGAGATTGTGCGCTATCATTGCGCTTCGGATGCTTACTATATTCCCGAAAAGATTAATATTATAACCCGAACCGATTCCATGCCCTGCGAAATGTGGCAAAAGAGCGCTGTTTTTGCGGGCGTTGTTCAGGCAATGCACGGCTGCGGTCTGCTTCGGTGCTTTGCAATTTATGCGTTCTGCGAGCTTCATAAGAGCTACCGGAGCTTTTATGAGGGCTTGATTGAATATATCGAGAGCGGTAAAGCGCCGTTAACCTATAAGGCTTACGGCAGGATCAAAAGCTATTTCGCAGATCTTTCCCGTGGCGAAAATCCACGGCTTTGCGTTCCGTTTGCGGGCAATCTCGTTTGGGAGAATTATGAATATATATTCCTCACGCTTTGTGCGGAGCTTGACGGCTTCTATTCGGAAATGATGCCTTATCTCGGCAGAGTAATTGAAAATCCCGATGTTCTTTCTCAGCTTCTTGATTATCAGAAAGCAGTTTTGAGAAAACCGGGCGAGAGAAGCAGCGAATGCTTCTCTGATTATGATTTTCACGGCTATTTCAAGGGCGTTTATGTTAACGAACATCGCCCGCCCGTAAAAGGAAAATTCAAAACCGTTTTTACCGACAGCGACCCTGCCTCGGATTGGGAGGAATTCGGCAAAAAAGTCGTATGGTACGGTAAAATGGGCAGTAAATCGTATAAAGATAAAGCGGAAATTACACCTGTTGAGTAATCGGAAAACGCAGAAAGAAAACAACAATCGTAAAGTTAAAATGCTTTACAAAAAAGAAAGAGTGTATCAAAAACCCGTCAATCGGGCTCTGATACACTCTTTTATTGATATTATTGGGATTCGGCTTATTCCGATACGGCTTCAATCATGCTGATATCGTTTGTGTAAAGCGTTGCGCCTTTACGCCTTCCGTACCAAACAATCTCCTTGGCAAAGCGTGGCCAATCCTCATATTTTTCTTTTGCCTTAAAAATATATGTGGTTTTTCGCTTTTCGGGCTGTGAATTTTTGCTGTCGGCGGATTCGTGAAAATATTCAAGAAAACCGTAGCCGCATTCAAACCTTTTTTCGCTTTCAAACGGCTTTTTAACGGCGTTGAACTGAAATTTTTTGAGTTCTTCGTAAATCTTTCCGTCGATATTGAACCGATTGAGAAAACCGTCAGCGAGTTTTTTGAACTCATCAAAATTATAAAGCATTTCAAGGAAAAGTCCTTCCTCAAAGAACCAGGTGACATTTCCGAAAACGGGGTTTGAATGATTCCATTCGCCCTCAAGAGAACCGTCAAGCTTTTGCTTTATGTCTCTGAAAAGACTGCCGACAAGCCCGTTATCTTTCAGGCAGAAATCAAGCAGCTTTGTGTAAAAATCATAGTAGTCAATTCCGAGCGCACGGTAGCAGTAAATCGCAAAAAATCGGAGCAGACCGAGGCTGTGGAAGCATTGCAGACAGATTGAAAACAGATTTGCATAAACCCAGCCGTCTCTTGAAAGACTGCTTGTTGAGCGGACAAGATAAGAATATTCGGGAATGCCGTCTTTCTTACCGCTTGCGGAGTGGATATGATTGAAGCTGACCTTCATCGGCTCAATCCTGAATTTTTCCATGTATTCGGGTTTGCACATGGGGGCATTCGGCAGAAGCTCGCAGTAATAAACGCTGATTGAATTGTGCTGACCCGCTCTCAGAAGCTTGCAAAGTCCTTTGCAGAAGCTTTCCGCCGTTTCACCCGGCAGACCGAGAATCAGCTCGGAATAGGTCGGGATATTTGCTTTTGTGTATTCGCTGAGCAGAGATGAAAAATGCTCCATTGTCAGATTCTTGCGGTTAATATTTTTAAGAGCATCGTCGCAAAGAGTCTGATAAGCCATTGTTGCGCCCTTGTCAAGTCCTCTCGAATTGAGCTTTTTTGAAATCCGGAAGACACGCTCTGCGCTGTTCTTTTCGTAGCAGGGGCGGAAAACCTTGGGAAAGCCGGTTTTTGAATTCAGTTCAACCAGATAATCGGCAATTTCTTCGTCTCTGTCGAACATTCCGAAATTTGCGTCTGCGCAGAAGCAGTATTCGATTTTATGCTCCGAAAGCCATTTCAGCTCGCCCTTGACCTTTTCCATCGGGAAAAGACGGAGCTTTTTGTGATTGCTCCAATCGCAGTAGGCGCAGTTATAGGGGCAGCCTCTGTTGGTTTCGATGATTGTGTCAAACATCAGGTCGGGGTTCTTTTCGATTATCGAATCGAAAATTCCGCTCAAGTAGGGCGAGGGATAGTTTTCAACCGAGCCGGGGCAGCGGTCAGGGGTCAGAATTTTGTTTCCGTCATTATCACGGAACGCTATTCCGCAGCAATCCGAAAGCTTTTCGCCGTTCTTCAAAGCAAGAAGCAGGGCGGCTGTGGTTTCTTCGCCCTCTCCGAGCGTTAAAATGTCAATATATTCTTCATCGAGAAATTCCATGCGTTCGGAAACGCTGTGACCGCCGAAAATGATAATGCATCCGGGATATTTTTTCTTAACAGCCGCCGCAAGAGCCTTGTTGAATTCAACATTCCAGACATAGGTTGAAAATGCGGCAATATAAGGATTATCCATTGCCTCAACAATGTTTTCAACGCTGTCACGGCGAAATATTATTTCGGGAAAAGCGTATTCCTCGGTTATTTCGGGTATGCTTTTGCAGTATGCGGCTATCGTGCCCGTTGCATAGGGCAGATAAACCGATTTGTCAAAGGCAAAGCCTACCTGAACAAAATAAACATTTTTCAAACTGTAACACCTGCTTGGGCGTCAATATGCCGCCGTTAATTTTCGGGAAAATTCAAAAAGAGAATCAAACTTTTCATCGGCAACGCCGTTTTCGTCGGTTTCGTCATTGCCGACAAGAATATTTTTGCCTGTTCCCGCATTTTTTCCCGCAAGAACATCGGAAATTTTGTTTCCGACCGTGAATGAATTTTTAATATCAATGCTGATTCCGATTTTTTCAAAATCGCTCACAGCGTTAAGAATCATGCCGGGCTTTGGCTTTCTGCACGAGCATTCAACCCGATATTTTTCGATAACCGCATTTTTATGGTGCGGGCAATAATAAAAGCCGTCGGCGATTACTCCGGCTTCCTCCGAAAGGCGAGAATTGATGAATCCGTGAAGAATATCAACATCATCTGCGGTGTAATATCCCTTGCCGATGCCCGCCTGATTTGTGATGACAACGGCGAGATAACCTTTTTCTTTAATTTCCGCAACAGCCCTTTCGCCGCCGGGCAGAAATCGGAAATCCTCGGCTTTGTAAAGATGACCCGCATCTTCATTGAGCGTTCCGTCACGGTCGAGAAAAACCGCTCGGCGAATCCGCCTTGAAACGAGCTTTTCCTTTTCGGCTTCGGCTTTTCGGTAGTCCTGAGGGATGCCGATGTCGATAAAATAGCCGCCGCTTTCAAAAACGCCTGTGCTGAAGCTTTTATTTTCAAGAACTCTTTTTTCAAAAGAGAATTTTTCTTCTTCAACGCCGTCAAGGGCGTTCTTTTTTATGAAATATATGCCGCCGTTGATAAGGCCGCTTGCGGAGATTCCTTTTTCGCAAAAGCCCGTGAGCCTGCCGCCCTCAGCGGTCAGACAGCCGTATCTTTCGGCATTGCCGAGCATTTTTGCGGCAAGGGTAATTGAACAGCCCGACGCTTCGTGGGCTTTTTTCATTTTGAAAAGATCAACATCAAAAAAGGTGTCGCCGTTGACAACGACGATGCTTTCATCGGAGCAGAGCGAAAGAGCTTTTTTGATTGCTCCGCCCGTTCCGAGCGGATTTTCTTCACGGGAATAACGAACGGTCATTCCACGGTAAGCCGAACCGACAGAGCTTTCAATCGCTTCTGACATATATCCCGTTGAAATAACCGAACGGCAAACACCGTTGTTATAAAGATAATCGAGAATATATTCAATGAACGGTCTGCTGCCGACAGGGGCAAGCGGCTTTGGCAGATTTTCAACGCAGGGTCTGAGCCTTGTGCCGAGACCTCCTGCAAGAATCACAGCTTCCATTATCAGTTGCCCTCCGGGATTATATCTTTTGTGCCGTCAGGCAGTTCAACGCCTTTGTCATAGAACGCAACGAGCGTTGAATCCTCATGGTAGACAAAGCGGTGCATAACATTCGGCTCGATGATGAACATATCGCCCTTTTTGAAGGTTCGGCTGATTTTGTTTTCTCCGAGATGAGCGTAAAGCGTAAAAGAACCGTCAACAACATAAAAGCCCTCACGGTTGAGCCTGTGGCAATGATTGCCTCTTTCAACTCCGCCTTTTGAGGTTACGACATTAATTTGCTTAAAGCCCTCGTGCAGAAGCTGAACGAGAGTTCCTCTTTCGTCCTCAAAGATAAAATCGGGTTTGATTATTTCAATCATCAAAGCTGACCTCCGTTACCCTATCAGTTGTTGCAGATTATTCTTGTGCCTTCGTTTTCAAATTTGAATTTTATTTCGAGCATGTCCGAAAGTGCGGCTCGGACAGCGTCCTGATTTTCTTCGTTGACATAAAACAGCAGGCATCCGCCGCCGCCTGCGCCGAGCAGCTTGCCGCCGAGTGCGCCTGCATCGGTTGCTTTTTTATAAAGCGTATCAATAAGGTCGGTTGAAATTTCGCTGCTTATGCTTCTTTTAAGCCGCCATGTTTCGTTGAGCAAAAGCCCGAAATCATCGAGCGGCTTTTCGGGGTCGGTAAGTATTTTTTCGGCAAGGTCAACCATGTCAAGCATTCTGAGAAGCTGATCCGTTCTCTGACCGAGCACGGTTTTCGTGGTTTTCTGAATCTGAAATGAAAAGCGGGAAAGACCCGTAAAAAACATCATGAGATTGCCGTTAAGGGTTTCCTTGCGCTCGGGAGATATGTTCAGCGGCTTAACCGTGTAGCCGTTTTCGGAAAAATCGATTCTGTTGAAGCCTCCGAAAGCCGAGGCAATCTGATCCTGAATTCCGCCGTCTTCATTGCAAAGAGTCCGCTCAAGATAAATTGCGTCGTCTGCAAGCTCCCGTTTTGTTTTTGAAACGCCGAGCATTGTATAAAATGCGTTGAGCATTCCGACTGAAAATGCGCTGCTTGTGCCGAGCCCTGTTTTTGAGGGCAGGTCTGCGTCATAGTTAAGGCAGATTCTTTCAAGACCAAGCCATTTCATTGCGTTGCGGATTGCGGGATGCCTGATTTCGTCAACCGAATTAACCTTTTCTATCTGCGCATAGGCGAGATAGGTTTTGTAGTCGAAAAGCTCGGGCAGAGGGCGGACATTGACATGACAGTACTTGTCAAAGGTTGTTGAAATGACCGCTCCACCGTGAACGCCGAAAAATTCGGGGAAGTCTGTTCCTCCGCCGAAGAAAGACATTCTCATCGGTGTTTGCGAAATTATCATTTGCCCGCCTCCTTTTTTGGCTTATCAATTGATTATAGCATATCGCAATTATTATATCAACCGTTTTTATCGGTAAACACAGTTTATTATTTTCCCGTCAAGGAACGAGAGAACATTTTCTTTGCATATCTGCATCAGACGCTCCCTTGTTTCAAAGCCTGCCCATGCAATGTGCGGAGTGATAAAGCAGTTTTTGATTCCGAAAAGCGGATTGTCCGCTTTCGGCGGCTCAGTGGAGAGAACATCAAGCCCTGCGCCCGCAATTCTGCCGCTTTTCAGAGCGTCGGCGAGAGCGGATTCGTCAACAACCTGACCTCTTGAAGTATTTATCAGAACGGCAGTATTTTTCATTTTCGAAATAAAATCGGCGTTGACCATGCCCTCGGTTTCGGGGGTCAGCGGGCAATGAACCGTTACAAAATCGCTTCTTTCAAGCAGGGAATCCCTGCCGCAGAATTCAACGCCGTCAAACGGTGCGGGATGATTTGTTGAAGCGAGAACCTTCATGCCGAAAGCAAGAGCAATCCTTGCAACGGCTTTGCCGATTTTGCCGAAACCGATTATTCCGAGCGTTTTTCCGTCAAGCTCATAAAGCGGGGCAACCTGATAGCAAAAGTCTTTGCAAGCCGACCATTCTCCCGAATGAACCGATTCGCTGTGAGCCGCAACGGCGTTGGTGTGCTCCAATATAAGTGCAAAAACAAGCTGTGCAACGGCGTTCGTGCTGTAAGACGGAATGTTGCAGACGGGTATTCCCTTTTCTTTGCAGAATTCCCAATCGACTATGTTGAATCCCGTGCTGAGCAGACCGACAAATTTAAGATTCGTCAGATTCTCAAGCACGCTTCTGCGCAGAGGGGTTTTATTTGTTATGACAATGTCGCAGTCTTTGCAACGCTCCTGAATAAGCTCGGCGGGAGTGCGGTCATAAACCGTGCAGTCTCCGCATTCGTTGAGCCAATCCCACGAAAGGTCTCCGGGGTTTTCGGTGAAGCCGTCAAGAACGGTAATTTTCATCAGAATCATCCTCCCAAACATAAAATTCTTAATCAAAAAATGCCGTATTCGGGCATAATAAATCCTTTTCTCAGATATTATAGCATAATACAGAAAAAATAAAAGCATAAAATATTTTTATTTCTTATTGACCCGAGCGAGATAATATTATAAAATAATAGGGTATCAGAAAAATTTTGGAATTGCGGTGAGCTTTTGGAAAAAAGAAAAAAGCGAAAAAAATATCTGCTTTTCGGCGGACTGATATTGATTGCGGCTTCGCTTGCAACGGCGGTGCTTCTGTTTTCAATGCAATACGATGAGCTTTGGCGTTGGTATTCAGAAGTCAGGCTGAAGCTGGCGGAGCTTGAGGATTTTATTGCTCACATCGACAAGGAGTGGCAGTTCTTCGGAGCTATCATGCTTCTGTTTGCCGTTAAGAGTATTTTTCCCATATATCCGACCTCAACGGTCTGCTTTTTGACCGGTATTGTTTTGCCGATGTATCTTGCCGTGCCCGTTAATATAATCGGATTTATCCTGCTTATAACAATCCGCTATTTCTGGGGCAGGCGCTTCGGTGCGGGCAACGCATGGAAAATGATTTGCAAGGCTGACGGTCTGCGAAGGCTTATTCAGCACGGCGGCAAGGGCAATCCCGCTCTGCTGATTGCTCTGCGGCTTGTTCCGTGCATGCCGATTAACAGCATTTCGGGCATTTACGGCTCGTTCAATTTCGGCTATTGGAAATTCGTTCTGCTTTCGGTAATCGGATTTTTGCCGAAGCTGATTTCATTCACCTTTGTCGGCCGCAATATTTATGACCCGCTGTCGCCGGGCTTCCTGCTGCCGATAACGATATTATTATTCCTTTCCGGCATCTCGGCTCTGTCGGTTAACGGAGTCTGGACTACGGTTGAAAAGTCAATTGAGTTCTTTAAGAACAGACAGGATAGAAAAACAAAAGAAAAGAGAGGAAACACAGAAAATGGTTAAAACATCATTGTTGAAAGAAAAACTCAGAGGCTCCGAATATGACGCCGCCCTCGAAAGAAACTATAAAAAAGAGGATATCGAAGCTCAGAAATCAAGATATATCCGAATTGCTTCAAGCTTTGAAGAGCTTTTCGGCTCTGACAGAGAGGTCGGAGTTTTCAGCGCTCCGGGCAGAACCGAGGTCTGCGGAAACCA
>JAEDKI010000195.1 GCA_016295895.1 Clostridiaceae bacterium
AGTATAAGCAATATAGCAATGATTTTATTCTTATTCATATATATTCCTCCTTTTCAGGTTTCTTATATAATACCATATATTATTCCTTTTTTCAATGTTTAATTCTGTAACCTTATTTTCTGCCGAAAAAACTTTATTTTTGATAAAATATGTAGTATAATTACTAAATAAACTTTAGGGGTGATTGTATGACAAAAAAGCAAAGAGCAATTTCTGCGGTCGAAGCTCTGAAAAAGGAATATCCCGAAGCGATTTGCTCGCTTAATTACAAAGACGAATTTCAGCTTCTTGCCGCAACAAGGCTTTCCGCCCAGTGTACCGACGCACGGGTAAACATTGTCACACCCGCACTTTTTGAAAAATATCCGACGGTTGAAGCCTTTGCCGAGGCTGAGGTTGCCGATGTTGAGGAGCTTATCCGCTCCTGCGGCTTTTATCGCACAAAGGCAAAGGATCTTGTGAAAATGGCGAAAAAGATCATCTCTGATTTCGGCGGCAAGGTACCCGATAACATCGAGGATCTGACCTCTCTGCCCGGAGTCGGCAGAAAAACCGCAAACCTTATCTGCGGCGATATTTTCGGCAAGCCTGCCGTTGTAGCCGACACTCACCTTATACGCATCAGCAATCTGCTCGGACTTGTTGAAACAAAGGATCCTTTCAAGGTCGAAATGCAGCTTAAAGAACTGCTCCCGGCCGAGGAAAGCAACGATTTCTGCCACAGATGTGTGCTTCACGGCAGAGCTGTCTGCATCGCAAGACGTCCCGACTGTGAAAACTGCTGTATGGCGGAGTTTTGCAAGTCAGCAAAAAAATAAGCATATAACCGAAAAATTCCTCTCCTTTTTAAGGAGAGGTTAGTTAAATATTGTCGTCAGATCACATCAAAAACCTGCTGACAAGCAATGCGGCGGCGGCTCCGCAGAGGGCGGCTCCGACGAGCTTCAGTGCAAAAATCAGTCGATTTTTTCTGAGCTTGGTCGGCGGCGGAGCACCTGTTTCACCGGCAATCTTTCCGGCACGCTCTCTCAGCGTTCCCTCGCTGACCTGAGAAAATTCGGGTTTTACAAAAAATATGACACGCTCAAAATATTCGCAGGTCGGTTTTGTCACCTCAACGACCTGATGGTTTACTCCCTTAATCAAACTATCCCTGCTTTCGCTTGTTTTTTCTATTTTATTGTTGTCAGCTCCGTTCATTTTTATGCAAAACAAAATGAATAAAAGACGACCGAAAACGACGGTTTGTAACTTTTTCCACGTTTTCTGTGGAAGTGTGGAAAACTTTAATTTTCTCCCAAAATCGGTGGAAAACTATGTGGAAAGTGTGGATAACTCAATTTGAAAATGTTGATTTTGCGTATTTTTCCACATTTTTGCCCGTTGAAAACCCGAAGTTTGATAATTATTTAACAATCGTCTTATATCCTTGTCAAGTATTTTTTTGTTATAAAAACCGGAAATTTTTGCTCAAAATTTCAGAAAACTTTGTGCAAAACAGAGTTTAAAAAACTCTTGACAAGAATTATGTAACAAAAGGTTACAAAATGAATAATTTTCCGTAAAAATTCAGCCGAAAGGAGATTTCTATGAAAATTGAAGCTTGCGGCGGCAAAATAATCTTTGAAAACATCGAAGCTCTCGATATCGGGCTTACTCTCGACTGCGGACAGGCTTTCCGCTGGGTGCAGAAGCCGAACGGAGCGTGGCACGCTGTTGTTGACGGACGTGCCGTGGATATCGAACAGCAGGGCGGCACAATCACCGTGACGGGTGACTCCGATGAAAAATTCTGGAGGGATTATCTTGATCTTGACCGTGACTATGCCGCAATATGCGAAAAGCTGAAAGAGGACAAGTGGCTGAACAGAGCCGTCACGGAATACGGCGGAATAAGAATTTTGCGGCAGGACACATGGGAAGCTCTCTGCTCCTTTATCATTTCGCAGAACAACAATATTCCGAGAATTAAGGGAATAATAGAAAGGCTGTGCGCTACATTCGGTGACGATCTCGGCAACGGCGATTTCAGCTTTCCGTCGGCAGAAAGGCTTGCCGAATGTTCCGTTGAGGAGCTTTCACCGCTTCGTGCAGGCTTCAGGGCAAAATACATAATCGACGCCGCACAAAAGGTTGCGGACGGAACGGTTGAGCTTTCGCCGCTTGCATATGAGGATATGGATAAATGCCGTGAAGAGCTGATGAAAATCAAGGGAGTCGGCGCAAAGGTTGCCGAATGTACCCTGCTCTACGGCTGCGGACGGATTGAAGCCTTCCCCGTCGATGTGTGGGTTAAGCGAATAATGTCGGAGCTTTACCCCGAGGGACTTCCCGAATGTACCGAGGGAGTCGAGGGAATTGCACAGCAGTTTCTTTTCCATTGGCGTAGAAATACGGAAATATAACACGGAGGCAATATGAAAGATCTTTTAAAGTATTTGCGGCACTATGTAAAAGAGAGTATTCTTGCTCCGCTTTTCAAGATGCTTGAGGCAAGCTTTGAGCTTTTTGTTCCGCTCGTAATTGCGGCAATCATTGACACGGGAATTAAAAACTCGGACAAGCCGTATATTTTTAAAATGGTAATGGTGCTTGTCGCTCTTGCGGTTGTCGGTTTCATAAGCGCACTGACGGCTCAGTATTTTGCGGCAAAGGCGGCGGTCGGCTTCGGCAAGGAGCTGAGGAGCGACCTCTACCGTCATATAAATACGCTTTCCTATTCGGAGATAGACAAGATCGGCACATCAACCCTAATCACAAGGCTGACAGCCGACGTAAACCAGATGCAAACGGCTGTCAATCTGTTTCTTCGGCTGTTCCTGCGCTCACCGTTCATTGTAATCGGAGCGGTTGTAATGGCGTTCACGGTCGATCCGAAAACAGCGGTCATTTTTGCCGTTTCGATCCCTCTGCTTGCCGTTGTCGTGTTCGGAATTATGTTCTGTTCCGTGCCGATATACAAGAAGGTGCAGACCAGGCTCGACTCCGTTATGAGGATAACAAGGGAAAATCTTTCGGGCGTCAGAGTT
>JAEDKI010000038.1 GCA_016295895.1 Clostridiaceae bacterium
TATGCCTGAGAGCCTTCAAGCGTTGATTGAAGTTTTTTGATGTTCATAATTTAATGTCTCCGTTTGTCGAGTATAATATTCGTTTTAATAAAAGCAGTCCGTTCCCCAACGAAGCGGGTTTTCATCAATATATTGCCATATTTCCTCGTAATCTTTTTGCCCCCGAATAACATGATCATAGAAAGATCTTTGCCAAATTTGCTCCGATTGACAATTATTGGCTTTGCATAATTTAATCCATTCAACCGTTGTTTTAGATTTTAACGCACCAATGATGCTTGATATTGTAGGGACAGCCCTTGCGGCTGTCCGAACCTGAATGGGTTTTTTCGCATTGTCATCATTATGCAATATCAACAACAAATGAATGTGATTGGGCATAATCACATAATTATCAACAGAAACATTTGGGTTGTTTTGAATTTCAAGTATATTTTTCTCAACAATTTTACCCAGAGGCGTAAGGCAAACGCACGGACAGCCGCAAGGGCTGTCCCTACTTATTTTCGATAGGATATGCTTTTTTGAATGAGTACATACGGTAATAAAGTAACCGCCGTTTTGGCTGTAATCATATTCTTTGAGCCTGTTAAGTTTTCTTTTAGTCAGATCCATATTGTTTCTCCATAAAAAGTTGCACTGCCGAACGTGTGCAGCATTCGGCAGTGCGTTGGGGAAAGAGAAAATAAAAATGAAAAAGGAGTTGTCAAAATAAAAGAAAGCATCAAAAATACACTTTGATGATTAAGTGTATAATATTATATACTTGCTTTCAAGATGTTGCGAGAATATGAACAAACTGTAAACAAAGCGGATTTTTACGCTGTTTTTGTCAAAAAAGCGGTATTTTTCGCTTAAATTATCGGGTTTTACTGCTCAAGAAACGCCTTGAAGCCCTTGAAAGCCATATAGACATCATATTTTGCAACAACCTCAAACGGCGCATGCATTGAGAGCACGGGAACGCCGACATCCACTACCTCAACGCCGAGATTTGCAATGTATTTTGCAACCGTTCCTCCGCCGCCCTCGTCAACCTTGCCGAGTTCGCCCGTCTGCCAGGCAACCTTGCCGTCATTGAAAAGCCTGTGGATTTTTGCAACATATTCGGCGTTTGCGTCGTTCGTGCCGCCCTTGCCCCGTGAGCCCGTATATTTTGTGACAACGATGCCCTTGTTGATATAAGCGGCGTTGAGCTTGTCGTGAACCGAGGGATAGGTCGGGTCAAAGCCTGCATTGACATCTGCCGAAAGACATTCGGAAGCCCTGAGAACATCTCTGCCCTTCAAGCCCTGAGTTGCGGCAATATCGGCGATAAAATGTTTGAGATAGGCGGAATTCAGACCCGTGTTGCCGTCAGAACCCGTTTCTTCCTTGTCGGTGATAACGGTAACTCCCGTGTATTCGGGGGATTTTGCCGCAAAAGCCGCCATTACCGAGGGATAAGCGCAGACCTTATCGTCGTGACCGTATGCGCCTATCATGCTGCGGTCAAAACCGATGTCAACCGCCTTGAATGCGGGAACCATTTCAAGCTCTGCCGATAGAAAATCTGCTTCAACAATGCCGTATTTTTCGTTGAGAAGCTTCATAATGTTGAGCTTTACCGCTTCGCTGCATTTATCCTTTGCAAACGGGCGGCTGCCGACGAGAATATTGAGATTTTCGCCGAGAATTGCTTCCTCAAGCGGCTTGCTCGCCTGCTTTTTGTCAAGATGGGGGAGCAGGTCGGTAACAACGAATTTCGGGTCGCCGTCGTCCTCGCCGAGACAAACCTCAACCTTTGTTCCGTCCTTGCGGAAAATAACGCCGTGAAGCGAAAGAGGAATTGCAGTCCATTGATATTTCTTGATTCCGCCGTAATAATGAGTCTTGAACAGAGCAAGCTCCGTGTCCTCATAGAGCGGATTGGGCTTTAAGTCCAGACGGGGGGAATCGATGTGAGAAGCAACGATTTTTGCGCCGTTTTCAAGCCCTTTTCTGCCGAAAACGCAGAGAATGAGAGCTTTTGAACGGATTTCGGAATAGACCTTGTCTCCAGCCTTGTAGCTCGCCTTGGGGTCGAAAGGAACAAAGCCCTCTTTTTCTGCAAGAGCCTTGACAAAAGCCGTTGTTTCCCTCTCCGTTTTGCAGGTGTTGAGAAAATCCTTGTATTTTTCGCAGAAAGCGTCCGCCGCTTCGGTTTCCCCGTCATCGCAGAGATAAGAAGCGTGTTCGGGAGAATAGAAAAGCTCTTCTTTCAGAGTTTCCGCCTGTGTTTTTTCGCACATATATATCATCCTTTCCGTTGGTGATTCAATAAATATTTCTGTATATATTCAAAGCCTTGTTGACTTTTCTGACATAGTGAGCGGTTTCGTTAATCGGAATTTCGGCAAGGGTCTTTCCGTCGGGCGAAAGAGAGCCGTCTTTCAGCCAGCCGTTGACCCTCCCTCTGCCCGCATGATAGGCGGCAAGCGCCGTGTCGGTGTTGCCGAATTCGTCGAGCAGATAGCTCAGGAAAAATGCGCCGTATTTTACCGAGGTTTCGGGGTCAAACAAATCAACCGCTTCGTCCTCCTCGCCGAGCTTCATCTGAAGCCATTCAAGGGTTTCGGGCGTTATCTGAGTCAGCCCCTCGGCATGAGCGTGAGAAACGGCGTTCGGGTTAAATGAGCTTTCCGTCTTTATAACGGCGAAAAGCAGATTCCTGTCAACTCCGAATTCCTCGCTGTATTTCTCAACATAATCCGAATATTTCATCGGATAAAGCAGCTTCAGAACGGTCTTGCCCGAAACAAAAAATGCTCCGAACAGCAGAGCCGCCGCAAGCAGAAAGATTGCCGCCGCTTTAAGTTTACCTTTCAGTGTCATATTAAATCTCCGATTTGAGCCTCAATGCCGTCAATATCGCCGTTGTTGTCAATCACAATATCGGCGTTTTTAATATAGTATTCCGCTTTGGGCTGGGCATTTATTCTCAGCATGGCGGATTCTCTGTCAATGGAATCACGCTTCATTATCCGACGAAGTCTTGTTTCTTCATCGGCAATAACGCTTATTGTTTTTTGGCAGAAATAAGTCAGACAGCTGTCAAACAGCAGTGCGGCGTCGATAACCGCCGCTTTTGCGCCGTCCTTTTCGGCTTTGTGTATTTCTTCAACGGCAAGGCGTGTAATTTCGGGATGGGTGATAAGATTGAGAGTCCGTGAACCCTCCTCCGATGAAAACGCCCTTTTTGCAAGCTCGCTTCTGTTAAGAGAGCCGCCGCTGACAATATCCTCGCCGAAATTCTTCTTTAAGAGATTTATAACCTCGGCATTTTCAACCGCTTTTCTTGCAAGCACATCGGTGTCAACGATGGCATATCCCATGTTTCTGAGCATGGATGCAACGGTAGTTTTGCCCGCACCCGTCTGACCCGTCAGACCGATGACGGGGATATTTATATCAAGGTCAATCACTCTGAAAGCCGCCGAACGGAGCAGGCGGTTATAGACCGCAAGACCGACTCCGCTTGAAATCGGGCATCGCACGAAAGCACGGGCACAGCCCATTGCGTCAACCTCACGCAGAGCGTCGAAAATCCGATGAGCCTGCGACAGACCGTCGTTCTCTTTGCCGTATTCGATATATTTTTCAAAATACTTTCCCTCGCCCTCAAAGCATACGGCGCAGACCGTATCTTTCTGAGCATAAAGGAATTTTTTGAATTGTTCAAAGCTGCCTTTTATAATAGTGACCTGAGCGGTCGGGGCGTAATGCTTGTATTTCATGCCGGGCGACTGTGCTTTTTCGCCCGATTTCAGCTTCTCAAAAACTGCCGGAGAAATGCTGATTTCGCCGAGAACCTCGGAAAGCTGTTCCGGGGTAATTCCGCCGGGTCTGAGCAGGGTCGGAGGATTCGTTTCGAGCGTAACAACAGTTGATTCAACGCCCACGGAGCATTCTCCGCCGTCAACAACCGCATCGATTTTTCCGTCAAGATCCTCAATGACATGAGAAGCCTTTGTGGGGCTGGGCTTGCCCGATGCGTTTGCGCTCGGGGCGGCAAGCGGCACGCCCGCCGCCTTGATGATTGCCCTTGCACAGGGGTTTGAGGGCATGCGGATTGCAACCGTGTCAAGCCCTGCGCTGACCTCGTTCGGAATCAGCGAAGATTTTTTCATTATAACCGTCAAAGGCCCCGGCCAATACTTTTCGGCAAGGGCGTTCAGCCTCGGGTCAACCTTTTCAACAAGCGGCGGTATTTCTTCAAGAGAAGAAACATGAACAATCAGCGGATTATCCTGCGGTCTGCCCTTTGCGATAAAAATATTTTTGACTGCCTGCGGGTCAAGAGCGTTTGCCGCAAGGCCGTAGACCGTTTCGGTCGGGATTGCGACAAGGCCGCCGTTTTTCAGTATTTTTGCCGCCGTTTCGGTTGCTTCGGCGTCCTGTGATTTGAGATAAAGTGTTTTCATGGTATTCCCTTTTATTTCAGTCCTCACTGCGGAGCTTTTCTGCCGTATCGGCGGTGACGAGAGCGTCGATTATCTCGTCAAGGTCGCCGTTAAGGATTGAATCAATTTTATACAAAGTCAGATTTATTCTGTGGTCGCTGACCCTGCCCTGAGGGTAGTTATAGGTTCGTATTCTTTCGCTTCTGTCGCCCGTGCCGACCTGCGCCCTGCGCTCGCCCGCAATGGCGTCAAGCTGTTTCTCTTTTTCCGCTTCAAGAATTTTTGAGCGGAGAATTTTCATCGCACGGTCTTTATTTTTATACTGACTGCGTTCGTCCTGACATTCAACCACCGTTCCCGTGGGAATATGGGTTATTCTGATTGCGCTTTCGGTCTTGTTGACATGCTGACCGCCTGCGCCGCCCGAACGGTAGGTGTCAATCTGCAAATCGGCGGGGTTGATTTCAACATCAACCTCCTCCGCTTCGGGCAGAACCGCAACCGTAACGGTTGAAGTGTGGATTCTTCCCTGGCTCTCGGTTTCGGGAACTCTCTGAACCCTGTGAACGCCGCTTTCAAATTTAAGGCGTGAGTATGCTCCCTCGCCCTCGATAATAAAGCTGATTTCCTTGAATCCGCCAAGCTCCGTGGGGTTGGAATTGAGAATTTCGCATTTCCAGCCCTTTGTTTCGGCATACATCGAATACATTCTGAACAGCACGCCTGCAAAAAGCGAAGCTTCTTCGCCGCCTGCGCCGCCTCTTATTTCAACAATAACATTTTTATCGTCGTTGGGGTCACGGGGCAGAAGCAGGATTTTAAGCTCCTCTTTGAACTGCTGAACCTGCTGTTCCGAGCTTTCAAGCTCCTCACGGACCATTTCACGGAAATCCTTTTCAAGCCCGCCCTGTTCAAGCAGATCCTTTGCTTCGGCAAGTGAAGCCTCGGCGGCTTTGAGCTGACGGTATTTTTCAACAACGGGGGTTAAAACCTTCAGCTCCTGCATAAGCTTTTTATATTGCTCCATATCGGCAACGATATCGCTTTGACAGAGCTTTTCGTTGACCGCCTCGAAGCGTTCTTCAACCTTGTTCAGTTTCTCAAGCATAGAGCCTCCCGATTATTCCGAATCCTCACGGATAATTTTCTTGATATTTTTTTCAACCTTGACTCTTTCGAGCATGACCTCGTGCCCGCAACCCGTGCATTTGATTTTAAAATCCGCTCCGATACGCAGAACGGCAAAGCGGTCGCTGCCGCAGGGATGCTTTTTTTTCATCAAAAGAGTGTCGCCGACTCTGACATCCATAAATATCTCCCCGAAAATCAGTTAATAATATGTAATATGCGATAGGTTTACATTGTATTATACCATAATATCGTTCGGCAGGGAATAATTTTTTGGAATTTTCCCTGCTTTTCCGCCATATATTTGAACAAGAAACACTAAAATTGAAAAAATGCCAAAGCGGCGGAACGGTGGTCGAAAATGAAAAGCTTCAAACCTGAGGGTCAGTTAATATTAACCGAAGAAAACAGGCGTTATCTCTCAAGCTCCTTTGCCCTGCACGATGCGTATTATGCCGAAGCGGTGCTTGAAGGGCGTGTCATGCGCTGTGACGGGGAGCACAATCTTCATGTTGACCTCGGATGCATGAAAGGGATTATTCCGAGAAACGAGGGGGCTCTCGGCATTGAGGAGGGAACCGTCAGAGATATTGCGCTCATTTCGAGGGTCAATAAGCCCGTTTCTTTTGTCATAACGGGATTTTCAAGCGAAAACGGCGAAACGGTTGCGGTTCTCAGCCGACGCAGAGTTCAGGAGGAATGCCGAAAAGAATATATTTCCGCTCTGACGCCCGGAGATGTTATCCCCGCAACGGTTTCCCACATCGAGGGCTTCGGCGTTTTCTGCGACATCGGGGCAGGGATAAGCGCCCTCATGCCGATTGACAGCATATCGGTTTCAAGAATTCCTCATCCGAACGCACGCTTCACGGCGGGTCAGAATATTTTTGCCGTTGTGCGGAGCTTTGACGAGGCGGGGCGAATAACTCTCAGCCATAAGGAGCTGCTCGGAACATGGGAGGAAAACGCCTCGGAATTCTCCGTCGGAGAAACCGTCCCGGGAATAGTCCGCTCGGTTGAAAAATACGGCATTTTCGTTGAGCTTGCGCCGAATCTTGCGGGGCTTGCGGAATTTTCCGAGGGAATAGAGCCGGGCAGTCATGCAGGAGTTTATATCAAAAGCATTATCCCGTCAAAGATGAAAATAAAACTGATTATTGTTGACAGCTTCAGCGCAGATTATCCCGCTGAGCCGAGCGAATATTTCATAAAATCGGGTCATATTGACCGCTGGGTGTATTCACCGCCCGAGAGCGAAAAGCTCATTGAGAGCACATTTTAATCCGAAACGGATATTATTCTTCCGCCGCCCATGACCGTGTCGCCGTCATAGAAAACGGCGCTCTGACCGGGAGTTACGGAACGCTGAGGCTCGTCAAAAATGACGGTTGCCGTGCCGTTCGCTTCGGGAATAACGAGGGCGGGCTGTTCCTTTGCTCTGAAGCGGATTTTAACCTGCGCTCCGAACGGCTCGGTCGGGTTATCGGCGGCAATCCAATTTAATTTGTCTGCAACGAGACGGCGGCTGTATTGGCTGCCGTTTTCGCCTATTGTGACGGTATTGTTTTCGGCTGAAATCGAGGTCACGAACATCGGCTTTCCGAATGCTCCCAGCCCCTTGCGCTGACCGACCGTATAATTGATTATTCCTTTATGAGTTCCGAGAATTTTGCCGTCAACGCCGATAAAATCTCCCGGAGGAGAGGTTACGCCGAGAGATGCAAGATAGGCGGCGTAATCGTCGTTCGGAACGAAGCAGATTTCAAGGCTGTCTCGCTTTTCTGCCACGGGCAGACCCGCTTTTAATGCTTTTTCCCTGACTGCGGATTTTTCGGCGTTTTCAAGCGGAAAAAGGGCGTGGGCAAGCTGAAATTGGCTCAGGCGGTAGAGAAAATAGCTCTGATCCTTTGCGCTTTCGGAGCGTTTGAGCAAAAATCTTCCGTCTTTTTCTTCGATTCGGGCATAATGACCCGTTGCAACGCAGTCACAGCCGTTTTCAAGCGCAAAATCAAGCATTGCTCCGAATTTTACCGCCTTGTTGCATTCAATGCAGGGGTTCGGCGTTCTTCCCGAAAGATATTCAGAGGCAAACGGGTCGATGACCTCTTTTTTGAAAAGCTCTCTGCGGTCAAGCACTTTCAGCTCAATTCCGAGAAAATCCGCAATGCGCTTTGCATCGGCAATGTCGGAGTCTGCAAGGTCTCCGGGCTTCAAGCGCAGGATGATTCCCATAACATCATACCCCTGCTCAAGCAGAAGATATGCGGCGCAGGCGCTGTCGACACCGCCGCTGAGCCCAACGGCTGCTTTTTTCATCATTACCCCACCTTCAGCGGAAAAGATAACCTATTATAACACACATTGCAGATATATTAAAGATATTTTTAATAATGGATTTGTAAACATTTATAATAAAAAGGCTTGCACAATTTTAACAAATGCGTTATAATCATGTTATATTGAGATTTTATGCGATTTTTTGAAAGAGGTTAGAATTATGCCAGCAGATTTGCATTGTCACACAAAGCTCTCCGACAGTTCAATGGGTATTGACGACCTTATCGTTCTTGCCCAGAAACGGGGGATAACAACCATTGCCATTACCGACCGTGACTGCCAGGCGGGTACGGTCAGAGGCAAAATTATCGGAGAGCGCAGAGGAATTACCGTTATTCCCGGAGTGGAGATTTCCGCTTACGATGCAAAACGGGGCAGAAGAGCCGATATAATCTGTTATCTCAGCGACAGCCCGGACAGGCTTGAGGGGCTTTGCCGCAGAAATATTCTTGCAAGAAAAAAGGCAAGTCAGCTTATGACGCTTAAAATAGCCGCAAAATATCCGCTCACTCCCGAGCTTGTTCTTAAATGCGCTTCGGGCTCAACGGCGGTCTTTGAGCAGCATATCATGCACGCTTTGCTTGAATGCGGCATGACCGACAGAATTTACGGCGACCTTTATTATAAACTGTTTTCGCCTGACAGCCCCGAAAACGTGCTTGTCAGAGCGGATTATCCCGACCCCGCAGAGGTCATTGACGCAATTCACGAGGCAGGCGGCATCGCCGTGCTTGCCCGCCCGGGAGCATGCGAAGGCTTTGAACTGCTTGAGGAGCTTATCCCCAAGGGTCTTGACGGCATAGAGGTCTGGCATCCCGAACATACCGAGGAGCAGACGAAAGCTCTGCTCGGCATAGCCGAAAGCAACGGAATCCTTGCTGTCGGCGGAACCGATTTCAGAGGAATGTATTCAAAAACCCCCATCAGCGTCGGCGAATGCTCAACACCCGACGCACAGGTTAAGGCGTTGATGGGCTACAAAACCAAAATGAAAAAACGAAAGGCGGCAGCGGAGGGCAAATAAATGAGAGCCAACGACGAAGACATTAAAATCTTTCACCCCGAGAAAAAAGAGGGAGCGGGAGCAGACCTTGCGGAGCTTGCGCTTCTTATGGATGTTTACCGCAGCAACGGCAATATGAGCAAGGCAACTCAGCTCGGCAAAACTCTTGCGACGCTTTCGCCCGAGAGCCTTTTCCCCGAGGACGCCGCAAAGCTTGACACAAACGAGCTGCGCCAGCTTCGCACTCTGATGATTTTCTCAATTCAGATTGCCCTGCATAAATATCTGCCTCATCAGATGCTGTCGTCTCAGGCGGTCAACGCAATGTATGAGGAAATCAGCGAAACCATGCCGGGGCTGTTTGCAAACATATCCGACGGGTCGTCGTTCACTTTTTATTACCTTTCGGTCAGGAAGAACCGGAATGTTGAAGAAAGTGTCGGCAAAAACTATGCGATGCTCTGCGAGAGAGACGAGGACGAATATTATATCTCTCTCGGCAGCCGTGTTTTTTCGCAGACCGATATCAAGGTTTGCGATATGATTGAAGAGCTTGAATTTGAGGAATAAGAATAAAGGCGGAATAAAAGAAAGAAGGGAAAGCAATGACAGAGCTTAAATACTGGGAAAATCCTTATATCATCAAAGAAAACAAAGAAGACGGGCACAATACCGCTCTGCCGAGAGCTTCCGTAAAGGACGCCGTTGACGGCATTCAGCCTCCGCTTAAAATGTCTCTCTCGGGAACATGGAAATTCTGGTGGCAGCAGGGCGTTGACGACCTGAGAACGGATTATTATTCAGATGAGTATGACGATTCCGAATGGGACGATATCGAGGTTCCCTCTCTCTGGCAGTTAAAGGGCTACGGCAAGCCTATCTACCTTTGCGCCTATATGCCCGATGCAATATCAACCAACAAGGGCGAAATCCCGAAAATAAATCATAACCTTAATGAAATCGGCGTTTACCGCCGTGATTTTGAGATTCCCGAGGAATATGACGGCAAAGAAATTTTCATTCATTTCGGCGCAGTTAAAGCGGGTTTCTTCCTTTATATCAACGGCAGAAGAGTCGGATATTCCCAAGGCTCGATGACTCCCGCCGAGTTCAGAATAACCGATTATGTCAATATCGGCAAAAACCGTATTACCGTTGAGGTTTACCGCTACACCGACGGAACATATCTTGAGGATCAGGATATGTGGTTCCTCTGCGGAATTTACAGAGATGTTTATGTCTATGCGGAAGAAAAGCTCTGCATAAGAGACTTTTTCGCTGACGCTTCTCTTGACGAAAGCTATAAAAACGGTGTTCTTGACCTTGAGGTTACGCTTGAAAACTACTGCAGAGAGCCGCAGGACTGCACTCTTGAAGCCGCACTCATCGTCGGCGGCAAGCAGAAAAAGTTCGTCAGCGAAAAGATAACCGCAAAATCGGGCAAAACCGTTTTGAAATTCAACCATATTGAAGAAAACGCCGCCCAATGGTCGGCTGAGGAGCCGAATCTTTATAAGCTCGTTCTGAGCCTTAAATCGGGCAGAAAGACGCTTTCGGCAAAATGCGTCCGCATCGGCTTCAAAAAGGTTGAAATCAAAGGCAATGTTCTTTATATGAACGGCAAAAGGGTAATAATCAAGGGCGTTAACCGCCACGATTTTGACCCCGACAACGGTTGGGCAGTTCCGCTTGAAAGATACTATCAGGATCTTTACCTGATGAAGCAGGCGAATATCAACGCAATCAGAACAAGCCACTACCCCAACGCCGAAGTATTCTATGATATGTGTGACGAGCTCGGCTTCTATGTTATGGACGAAGCCGATGTTGAGAGCCACGGCGTTCGCCGCAAAAACTGCCCCGGCGACAACCTCGAATTCAGAGAGGCGGTTGAGGACAGGGCAGAGAGAATGGTTCTGCGAGACAGAAGCCATGCCTGCGTCTGCTTCTGGTCGCTCGGCAACGAAGCGGGCGACGGCGAGAATTTTGTCCATGAGAAAAACGCAATTCTTGCGCTCGATAAGTCAAGACCCATTCATTACGAGGGCGATTTTGACTTCAGAAAGAGCGATTTCATAAGCCGCATGTATCCCACGGAAAACATTGTTGCGAAGCTCAGAAAGCAGGAGGAAATCAAGACCACTCCTTATGACAATGTTGCCAACGCTCTTGCGGCTGATAATAAGCCCGTCCCCGCAGAAATTTTCAAGGATCATCCTGTTATCTACTGCGAGTACGCTCACGCAATGGAAAACAGTCTCGGCAACTTCAAGGAATATGTTGACGATTTTGAGACCTTTGACCACATGTGCGGCGGCTTCATCTGGGATTATGTCGATCAGTCAATCCGCAGATTCGAGGACGGAGAAGAAAAATGGCTCTACGGCGGCGACTTTGACGAGGGCAGAACAAGCTATTATTTCTGCGCCAACGGAATCATAACTGCCGACAGACAGCCTCAGCCCTCATATTACGAGGTCAAGAAGGTTTATTCAAACCTTGAAGCCGTTGACTGCGACTGCCGTAGCGGCAAGATAATCATTAAAAACAAGAATCTCTTTATTTCCTTAAAGGATTATAAAGTTCATTGGAGCCTTGCCGTCAACGGCGGTGAGGTTAAGAGCGGCGACATTGACAAGCTTGATGTTGCGCCGATGAGCGAAAAGGAAATTCAGCTTCCGATTAACCTTGCGGATTATGAACAGGGCGAGGTTATTCTCACCGTTTCATTCATTCTGAAAGTTGACAAGGCATGGGCGAAAGCAGGCTTTGAGCAGAGCTTCAGCCAGCTTGTTCTCAGAGAAGAATGCGCCGCAAAGCGCAAGCCGGCAAACGGCGAGCTGAAATATTTCCAAAAGGGCGGCAATGTCAGCATTAAGGGCGACGGCTTCACGGCGAAAATCGTTTCGGGCGCTCTTGCTTCGCTCACTTACGGCGGCAAGGAGGTTATCGACAGCGCATCACCCATGCGCCCCGATTTCTTCAGAGCCTTGACCGATAATGACAGAGGATATCTGAACTTTGCGCCCGCTTTGGCGGATATTCACCCGCTCTATCAATGGCGCAGAACAACCGCTCAGACGGTTGCACGCTCCGTCAAAGCCAAATCAACACCCTCGGGAGTTGAGGTAACGGTCAACTGGGCGGCGCCGTTCGTCTCGGGCGTTTCAACCGTTTATCTGTTCTCCCCCGCAGGAGAAGTAACCGTTAAGCACAGCGCAAGAGGACTGTTCCTGCCGATGCTCAAGGTCGGCGTAAGGCTCGGCATCAAGAGCGATTTTGACAGGGTTGAATGGTACGGCAGAGGCCCGCATGAGACATATTGCGACAGAAAGACGGGCGCAAAAATTGCCCGCCATGCAATGACCGTTGAACAGCTTGAGCACAGATACATGAGACCGCAGGAGAACGGCCACAGAACCGATGTCAGAAGCCTTGAAATCAGCGACTGCTCGGGCTTCGGAATCCGCATTGATGCAATGGATATTCCGTTCGGCTTCAACCTCGGCTTCTATAATCCCGAAAAGCTTGACAAGGCAAAGCACCTTTATGAGCTTGACAAGGACGGCTATCTGACTCTCTGCCTTGATGCGGCTCAGAGGGGCGTCGGCGGCGATATGCCGGGTTGCGCTTATCTTCATAAGCCCTACAAGCTCAAGAGCGGCAAGGAATACAGCTTTGAATTCAGAATTTCCGAGAAGTGATAATAAATGAATAAAACCAACGCAATGAGACTGCTCGAAAGCGCAAAAATCCCTTTTGAGCTTTTGGAATATCCCGTTGACGAAAACGATCTTTCGGGCGAAAGCGTTGCAAGAAAAACAGGCAAGGATCATGCGCAGATCTTCAAAACTCTTGTGTTCAAGGGCGAGAAAAACGGCTTCGGCGTTTGCTGCATTCCCGCCTGCGAGGAGCTTGACCTCAAAAAAACCGCCGCTGCTTTCGGCGAAAAGAAGGTCGAAATGCTTCATGTCAAGGATTTGCTCAAAACAACGGGCTATATCCGGGGCGGCTGTTCGCCAATCGGCATGAAAAAGCAGTTTCCGACGGTTATTGATGAAACAGCGGTGCTGTTTGACAAAATTTATGTCAGCGCAGGGGTCAGAGGAGCGATGCTCGGCGTTGCTCCCGACGAGCTTGCCGCCTTTGTCGGCGCAAAACTGCTCGATGTCACGGCGGTAAGATAATAACAGAAATAAAAAACTTGTATCGTTTGATGTTGAATCTGCGATACAAGTTTTTTTCGTAAATTAATATATGATATTGACATAATCAGGAGATATATGTTATTCTTTCATCGTGGCATTACCTAAGCGGTAGGCGGTTACAATCTTGCCCTCAGAATGGGGGCGTTGCAGATGCAGTACATAACGATTTCGGATTTATTTCAATTCGCACTTGTTATTATCGGCATTATCGGACTTGCATTTGATGCATCCCGTGAGCATAAAAAGAAATAACCGCCCTTGCGTCCAAACTTAGGCGGTTAATTCTTAACTGATCTTTGAGGGCGTAACCGTCTATACGGTAATGCCACACCTATATTATATGCATTATG
>JAEDKI010000039.1 GCA_016295895.1 Clostridiaceae bacterium
TTCGCCTCCCGCGGGACGGGAAACCCGTCCCCTACGAGGAAAAACCAACAAAACGATAAATTCCGATTTTCAAGGGACAGCCCACAACGTCCCGAATATGCATAATATATTATATTGTTCAAAAAGCCTATGGATTTTATTATTAATTCATGTTATAATAAGCATCAGATTTTATTTTACGGAAGGATGACATACTGATGAAATATGCGGTTGTTCTTTATGACGGAATGGCTGACTATCCCGTTCCCGCTCTCGGCGGCAAAACTCCCATGGAGCTTGCAAAAAAGCCGATCTTTGATTCGCTCGCCAAAAAAGGCAGAGTCGGCATTGTCAAAACGGTTGCCGACGGTCTGAAGCCCGGCAGCGATGTTGCAAATCTCAGCGTTCTCGGCTATGACCCCAAGGTCTGCTACACAGGCCGCTCTCCGCTTGAAGCAGTCAGCATCGGCGTTAAAATGGCAGACGATGATGTTGCTCTGCGCTGTAATGTCGTTACGCTCAGCGATGAGGAAAACTACGGCGACAAAACCATGCTCGATTATTCCGCAGGCGATATTTCAAGCGCCGAGGCGGCTGAAATAATCAAAACCGTTCAGGAGCATTTCGGCAACGATGAATTCACTTTTTACAGCGGCGTGAGCTACCGCCATTGCCTTATCTGGCACGGCGGCACAACCGAGCTTGGCAAAATGACTCCGCCGCATGACATTTCGGGCAGGGTTATCGGCGAGCATCTTTCAACCGCTCCGAACGCCGAAAAGCTTATAAAAATGATGCAAGAAAGCTATGAGCTTCTGAAGGATCATCCCGTCAACAAAAAGAGAATAGCCGAGGGCAAGTCTCCCGCAAACTCGATCTGGCTCTGGGGCGAGGGCAGAAAGCCGTCGCTTGCTTCGTTTGAAAAAACCTACGGCGTTAAGGGCAGTATTGTTTCCGCCGTTGACCTGCTTAAAGGCATCGGAATCTGCGCAGGCATGAGCACTCCCGAGGTTGAGGGCGCAACCGGCTACATTGACACGAATTTTGAGGGCAAGGCGAACGCCGCCGTTGAAGAATGGAAAAACGGCAAAGACCTTGTTTATATCCACATTGAAGCTCCCGACGAGTGCGGCCATCGCAACGAGCCGGAAAATAAAGTCAGAGCAATCGAGCTGATTGACGAAAAGGTTCTGCCGATTATTCTTGACTACCTCAACGGCTGCGGCGAGGATTATAAAATAATGATTCTGCCCGACCATCCGACTCCCATTGCCACTCAGACTCATGCGGGCGACCCCGTTCCGTTTATGATTTACCATAAGAACGCCGAAACCGACAGCGGCGTTGATTCGATAAATGAAAATTCAGCTAAAGCAACGGGAGATTATGTTGCCGTCGGTCACGCGCTGATGAAAGAATTTCTGGAGGACTAAAAAATTGGGATATAGAATCAACACAAAATGTATTCTCAGCGGCTATTCGCCGAAAAACGGAGAGCCGAGACAGCTCCCCGTCTATCAGAGCACAACTTATAAATACGATTCGAGCGTTGAAATGGGAAAGCTTTTTGACCTTGAATCCGAAGGGTATTTCTACACAAGGCTTCAGAATCCGACAAATGACGCTGTTGCCGCAAAAATTGCCGACCTTGAGGGCGGCGTCGGAGCAATTCTGACTTCATCCGGTCAGGCGGCTTCGTTCTATTCGGTCTTCAACATTGCCGGAGCGGGCGACCATATAGTCAGCTCTGCCGCAATTTACGGCGGAACATACAATCTTTTCAATGTCACCATGAGAAAGCTCGGCATTGACTTCACCTTTGTCAGCCCTCACGCAAGCGAGGAGGAGCTGAACGCCGCATTCAAGCCCAACACCAAGGCGGTTTTTGCCGAAACCCTTTCCAACCCCGCTCTTGAAGTGCTCGACATCGAAAAGTTCGCTTCGGTGGCTCATGCCCACGGCGTTCCTCTCATCGTTGACAACACCTTCCCCACCCCTGTCAACTGCCGTCCGTTTGAGTTCGGCGCAGACATCGTCACCCACTCAACAACAAAATATATGGACGGTCACGCCACAAGCGTCGGCGGATGCATTGTTGACAGCGGCAACTTTGACTGGACTCAGAACGACAAGTTCCCCGGGCTGACAACTCCCGACGATTCATACCACGGCATAACCTACACCGAGCGTTTCGGCAAGCTTGCATATATCACAAAAACGACGGTTCAGCTCATGCGTGACCTCGGCTCTGTTCCGTCTCCTTTCAACGCATTCCTGCTCAATCTCGGGCTTGAAACCCTGCCTCTGAGAGTTGAAAGGCATTGCCAGAACGCTCTGAAGGCTGCGGAATTTATCCGTGACAGCGGCTGTGCGATTGAGGTTAACTACCCCGGCATGGAGGGCAGCCGAGGCTATGAAACAGCCAAAAAATATATGCCCAACGGCACAAGCGGAGTTATTTCATTCAGAATCAAGGGCGGCAGAGACGCCGCAACAAAATTCATGGACAGCCTTAAGATTGCCGAAATCGCAACTCATGTTGCAGACGCAAGAACCTGCTGCCTGCACCCGGCGAGCACAACTCACCGCCAGCTCACGGCTCAGGAGCTTATCGACTGCGGGATTTCAGACGATCTTATCCGTCTTTCCGTCGGCATTGAGCATATTGACGATCTTCTTGAAGACATCGGCAATGCTCTTGAAGCTTCGCAAAAATAAAATAACGAATATAATGTAACAATGCGGGCAGCTCCTTTCGGGCTGCCCGCTTCTTTCAAAAAAACGGCGGGCGTCTTTCAACGCCCGCCGTTATTAAACAGCGATTATTTATTGAGCATGCCAAGAAGTCCTTCAATTGCCTTGCCGATCTTGCCCCAGATATCGCTGCCCAAAACCTTGCTGATAAGCTTGGGGATATCGTTGAGGAGATAATTGAGAACTTTTTCAAGACCCTCTTTGATCTTGTTCAGAGTGTCATTAACGGGGCCGACCTTGATCTGATAAATCTTTTCAACGGTCTTAACGGTCTCCCACTTATTGCCGCCGATAAATCTTTCAAGTCTGTAAGTAACCTTGACATTTATGGTCTTTCCGGCGTTATCTTTTCCGGGAGTGAAGGTTCCCTTGAGACCCTTAACGCCTGAACCCGAAAAGTCTGCATCGGTCTTGTCGCCTGCCGTGAATGACTGGGGAACAAGTCTTGTGTCACCGAATTCAGCGTTTGTGCCTGTGCCGTAGGTATCGCCGTTAACGGTGAAGGTCTGGCTTTCGTTGGCATAAACCTTGCCTGTGGGGGCAATGAATGTGCATCTGCTGACATCGGCCTGATAGCTTGCTCTTGTGTTCGTCTTTACATTGAGAGCATCGCTGATTTCGCCGGGCTCCTGATTTGTTTTAAGAGCATATCTTGCGATGATGCTGTAGGATGTGTCGGGAGTGAGCTTTGTGAAGCTGCCGCTTGCATCCCATGTTGCACCCTTATTGATTGAAAATTCAACGCCTTCAACAGCCTGAACAACGATTTCGGTGTTGGTCTTGTTGATAATAACGGGAGCTGCGGGCTTGCCTGCGGGAGGAGCCATCTTTGTTGTTACGGTTGTTTTAACTTCTTCACTTGCATAGGAAACATTGGCAACAGCCTTTGTTCTGACTGCAACTGTATAAGCTGTTTCGGGAGCAAGACCCTTGAACTCAACAACATCGCCCCAGTCAACAAGAACTTCGCCTGCTGCATTTGTGAGCTTATACTCACAGCCGTCAACCTTGTTAACGGTTATGGAAGTTGACTTAATTGCTGTGGGAACGGGAGCAGCGGGAGTTTTGCCTTTTTTGAGAATGATTACACTTGCAGTAACAAATACGGTTTCATCGTCTGCACTTACTGCTTTAATTGCATATGTTGTGCCGTAAACCAGATTGCTGAATGTCCAAGCGCTTCCGTCAACGGTCTGACCCTTATCGCTCTCTGCACATTCGGGAGTAAGCGTTATCTGATTGATGCTTGAAATATCATATTTAACGCCTGCTTTTTTGAATGATTTGGGAACGATTATCTTATTATACTCTCCGTCCTGATACGGTGCGAACTCGTCGCCCTCTGTCGCTGCGCTTACGGAAATTGCAAGTCCCGAGCAAAGCATGAGCAATGCAAGGAGCAATGACAGAGCTTTTTTGGTTACTGATTTGGTTTTTGTCATTTTATTTTCCTCCGTTTTATATTTTCTTCCGATTTTCGGAAGTATATTGTGATTATAACACATCATTTTCAAAAATGGAATAGTTATTTTTTAACATTTTATTAAATTTGCGGCAAAATACGGCTTTAAATTTCTTAATTTTATATTAAAATAATTTTTATTGACTTTTTAAGCGGTTTTTATTAGAATTTTCTTGATAAAACTCAAAAGGAGAAGAAGAAATGAACAAAGCTGATTATGCAAAAGAGCTTTTTGAAAGCGGATGCAACTGTTCTCAAGCCGTATTCTGTGCATTTCACGACCGCACAAGCCTCTCAAAAGATGAGGCGCTCCGCCTTTCCGCAGGCTTCGGCGGCGGTTTCGGCAGAATGAGAGAGGTATGCGGCGCATTCAGCGGGCTGACCATGGTGCTTTCAAATGAATTTGCCTGCTCCGACCCCTCGGATCACGAAAAAAAGAAAGAAATGTATGCCCTCATTCAGAAAGCCGCCGAGGAATTCAAAAAAGAGAACGGCTCAATCATTTGCAGGGAGCTTCTCGGACTTTCCGAAAAAACCTCATCTCCCGAGCCGGAGAAAAGGACGGGAGAATACTATAAAAAGCGCCCCTGCGCCGAAATTGTCCGATGCGCCGCTGAAATAGCCGAAAAATTAATTGAAAACGCAGAATAATTTTTATTTTTCGCTTGTATCATTTATTAATATATGATAATATACTATTACCTTATAATTTACCGCTTTTAGGAGTGATTTTTGAAATGAAATTGCCCGTTGCCGTTCAGCTCTATTCCGTCAGAGACGAGATGGAGAAGGATTTTTACGGCACAATTGAAAAAATGAAAGAGCTTGGTTATGACGGCGTTGAATTTGCCGGTCTTTTCGGTCAGAATCCCTCTGAAATCAAGGCTTTCTGCGAAAAGACGGAAATTGTTCCCATTTCCGCTCATGTTCCCTATTATGACATGCTCGCCGACCCCGAGGGGGTTCTCTCCGACTATGCCGAGATCGGCTGCAAATATGTTGCCGTGCCTTATCTGACCGAGGAATGCAGACCCGGAACCGACGGCTTCGATGCTACCGTTGAGGGAATCCGCAAAATCGGCGAAGCCGCAAAAAAGCTCGGAATCCAGCTTCTCTATCACAACCACGATTTCGAGTTTGTGAAGCTCGGTGACGAATATGCCCTCGACGTGCTTTATTCAACCATTCCCGCCGATCTGCTCAAAACCGAGATAGACACCTGCTGGGTCAATGTCGGCGGAGAAAATCCTGCGGAATATATTGAGAAATATACGGGCAGAGCCCCCGTTGTTCATCTCAAGGATTTCAGAATGAGCGGCAAGACAGGCGGCAAGCTTTATAACCTTATCGGCATTGACGACGGCGGCGAGGAGGAAGCCGAGGAAGCATTCTCATTCATGCCCGTCGGCTACGGCGCTCAGGATATGCCCGAAATTCTTTCGGCGTGTGAAAAGGCGGGCGCAGAGTGGGTTGTTGTTGAGATTGATTCTCCCCCCAAGGGCGAAACTCCCCTTAACTCTGTCAAGCTCAGCCGTGAGTATCTCAAAACATTGAATTGGTAAAAATATAAAAGAGAGGTATTGCTATGTCAGAAAATATTCTTGATAAATTCAAAGACGCTCCCTCAGACGAAAAAGTCAGAGATTACAGCAAAAAGCTCAAGGTCGGCATTATCGGAACAGGCTGGATTGCCGAGGCTCATGTCAAGGCTTATCAGAAATGCCCCGATGTTGAGATTGTTGCCGCCGCAGACCTTGTTCCCGGCAAAGCCGAGGCTTTCTGCGAAAGATACGGCGTTGACAATGTTAAATTCTATCCGAGCCACAAAGAGCTTATTGATGCGGGCGACTGCGACGCAGTCAGCGTTTGTACTTATAACGCAACCCATGCGGAATGCGCAATTTACGCTCTTGAGCACGGAGTCAGCGTTCTGCTTGAAAAGCCCATGTGCGTTACTCTCGATGAAGCCGTTGCAATCTGCAAGGCTGAAAAGGCGAGCGACGCCGTTCTTTCAATCGGTTTTCAGCCCCGTTTTGACGAAAACATGAAAATGCTCAAAAGAGTTGTTCAGTCGGGCGAGCTTGGCAAGATTTATTATATTCAGACCGGCGGCGGCCGCCGCAGAGGAATCCCCACCCCGTTCGGCACTTCATTTATCGAGAAAGAGACCGCAGGCATCGGCGCACTCGGCGATATCGGCTGTTATTCTCTTGACATGGTGCTCAACTCAATCGGCTATCCCAAGCCGCTGACAGTTTCGGGCTACAAATCCGATTTCTTCGGCAAGAGCCCCGAATATGAGCATCACGATGTTTTCGGCGTTGACGATTTCGCCGCAGGCTTTATCCGTCTTGAGGGCGGAATCATCCTTGATTTCAGAATCGCATGGGCGATGAACCTTGACACACCGGGCGATACCATCATCATGGGCACAAAAGGCTCGGTCAGAGTTCCCTCAACCGAATGCTGGAACGGCAGTATCGGCGGACCTCTCGTTATTTATCACGAGATCGCAGGCGAGCAGATTGAAACAGTTATTCCCGAAAAGAAGAATTCGGCTGACTGCTTTGACATCAAGATCCGTTCCTTTGTTGACGCAGTCAAAGAGGGTGGCGAAGCTCCCGTACCCTGCAGCCAGATTCTTTATAATCAGGCTATCATCGACGGCATTTCCCGCTCGGCAGAGCTCGGCAGAGAAATTGAAATCGAGATTCCCGAGATATAATATTATATATACATTAATTATACGGGCTGTGATGCTTGGATGCGTCGCAGTCCGTTTTACATTTTCCCCCTATTGATTTTTGATGTTTGTAATGATATAATATTAATGTATATTGGCGAAATATTGCACATTGAAGGGGGACAAGCTTATGTGCAACACCTTTATCAAAATTATCAGCGTTATTATTCTGATAATCGCATTTCTTGTTAATGCGCTCGGTCATTTTTTCGGCATCGGGGACATTATCCCAACCGGCTGTCTGACCACAACCGAGGTTACAACGGAGGTTGAACCGACAACGGGCATACTGCCGACCGAGCCCACATCGGCAACAGAGCCGACTTCGCCCGAAACCACCTCGGCTACCGTTGCTTCAACCACAACCACCACAGCACCTGCAACAACTACCACAACATCACCCGCAACCACAACCACCACCGCTCCTACGACCACAACCACGAGAGCAACAACAAAGCCGACCACAACCGAGGAAGGGCCTTTTGTTGATTCGGCAGAACCCGTATCGTTTTCGATTCTGGGAGGCAACAGGGACGACATATTCAAAGGCGTTGCTCAGACCTCTGACGGCGGCTTCGTTGCCTGCGGCATTTCAAGCTCCACAACCGGCAACCTTGACGGAAAATATTCGGGAGATTGGCAGGCGCCTTATTCATTCGTTGCAAAATTCGATAAAGACGGCAACATAAAATGGCTGAAAGGTATCGGCAGTTCAACGGGCGGAATCGTTCTTGAAGACATTGCGGTTCTCAGCAGCGGCAGCATCGTTGCAGTCGGCTACTCCAAGGCAACCGAATATGCGCCGAACACCGTTTCAAGCGGCACAACCAACGCCATCGCCTTGAAAATCTCAACATATACAGGCAAGGTCACTCTCCAGAAGGGCTTCGGAGGCTCTCAGGCGGATATGTTCTATTGCGTTGACGCAACCGAAAACGGCTTCGTTGTCGGCGGAAAGGCGCATTCAAACGACGGAAGCTTTGAGGGCTTGCCGGGCAGCAGCGCAATAATCATGAATTTCGATTCGGATTATAATGTTCTTTGGAATAAATATCTTCACGGTGAAAAAGGCGCATCAATTGAGGACATCAGCGTTGACACGAGCGGAAATATCTTTGCCGCTTGCCTCACCTCGTCAACCACGGGCGAATTTGCCGCTTTTGAAGAGCTCATGGGCAAGAACACCGATTCGGTCATTCTCAAATATAATTCCGACGGTAATTATCAATGGGGTCATGTTATCGCAACAAGCGGAATTGATGAATTTGCTTCTGTTGCGGCAGATAACAAGGGCGGTTGTCTTGTCGGCGGTCAATACGAATTAATGACCACCGTTTCGCCTGACGGCACTCTTGAGGGGCTTCACAACTGCGGCGGAATTGACGCTGTTCTCGTTCGCCTCAACAACGAGGGCGAGCGCCGCTGGGTCAAGGTTATCTCGGGCATCGACGATGACTTTATAACCGGCATTTCCGCAACAACGGGCGGCTTTGCCGTTTCGGGCTACACAGCTTCCGCAAACCGTGATTTTTCTTCAATCGGTAACATGGGCGATTATGACGGCTTCACCTGCTTTGTCAGCAATTCGGGCGCAACGGTACGGATGTTCTCTCAGGCAGGCTCGGGCGAGGACAGCGCAACGGCGGTTGCCTGCTCCGACAGCGGCAGAGTTATGGTTGTCGGCAAATCGACATCAACCGACAGCGTTTTCACAAAGGATGAGAGCGTTTACGGCGCATACACGGGCTATGTTTCCGTCTACAGCGTTACGGCTTCATAATTTTTTCAAATAAAAATCCCGTATCAGAGCGGCTTCATTCGCAAGCGCTTTGATACGGGTTATTTTGTTGTTAAAGCTGTATTGTTTAACCCAGATCGGGCTGATCGTCAAGCAGAACCGACGGCTTGTCGAAGCCTTCAAGCTCCAGAATCACGATTTCATTTTTGCCTTCTTTAAGGAACGGAGCGGGCAGATAAGCCGAACGCTGAGGACCTTTTTCCCAATAGCGGGATAACACACGGTTATTGACAATTATAATGCCCTTTTTGAAGCCGGGAAGCTTGACAAAGGTGTCGCAGCATTCGTCAAGCTCGATTTCCGCTTTGAGGAAAAGCGGCGTTCCGTCAAATACGGCTGCACCGTCGGAAAATCTGACTTTCGAAATATCGTCAAACGGCAAAGGATAATTCTGCCAATGATAGACAAAATTGTTTCCGAAGCCGATGCCCTGAGTTATTCCCTTGGGGTCCTTGAGGTTTGCGCCGTAGTTGACCCTGCCCATGTTTTCAACCAGAACGGCAAGCTCGTTGCCCTGAGGGTCAATTGCGATTTTGCATTGATTCTTTTCGTCGTTGCGGTACTGAATGCCGACGAATTTTTCGTCACGGTAAATATAGCCTCTGTCGTGAACCTCCTGAAGCCTTACCTCCTGAGCCTCTCTCGGACCTCTGACAACGGTTTTATAAAGCACGAAGCCGTAGCCGCAGCCGAGCTTTTCCATTGTCATGGGAGCAACGGATTCAACGGGCTTTGAAAGAACATCAAGGTTATCAAACAGCCTTGCCGACTGAGTGAAGGCAATCTCGCCGTATCTCTTTTTCTTTATCGGCTCGGGCATTTCAATATCGGGAATCGGGGCGTATTTTGAAACAACCTCTTTGAATTTATAATATTTTTCGGTCGGCTCGCCGTTTTCGTTCAGAGGAGCGTCATCGTCATAGCTTGAAACCGTCGGTTCGTAGCTGCCGTAGCAGTTAGCGCCGTTCATATAACCGAAATTCGTTCCGCCGTGGAACATATAAGCGGAAACGCTTGCGCCGAGCGAAAGAATTTCATCAAGGCTTGCCGCCGCATCCTGCGGGTCACGGCTGTGATGCTCCTCGCCCCAATGATCAAACCAGCCGTTCCAATATTCGGCGCACATCAGAGGGCCGTCGGGCTGATATTTCCTGAGAAAATCAAACTGCTCCTTTGCCCTTGAACCGAAGTTGGCGGTTTTGTGAATATCGGGCAGAGTGCCGCCCGTGAGCATCTGATATTCAGCTCCGTCGGAGGTGAAAAGCGGAACGGTGATTCCCCTGCTCCTCAATCCGTCGGCAATGTAGCGAATATATTCGCTGTCATCGCCGTAGCTGCCGTATTCGTTCTCAACCTGAACGAGAATAACATTGCCGCCGTTCGTAAGCTGATGCTTTGCAAGGCGGGGAATAAGGCTGTCAAAAAAGCGGTCAACCGCCGCAATATATGCCTTATCCATACAGCGAAGATTAATTGAATCGTTTTTCAGAAGCCACCAGGGCAGACCGCCGAAATCCCATTCGGAGCAGATGTACGGGCCGGGGCGCACAATGGCGTAAAGCCCGAGCTCCTGAGCGATTTCAAGGAATTTCTCAAAATCGAGCATTCCCGAATAGTCAAACTCGCCCTCGTTCATCTCGTGAAGATTCCATGAGATGTAGGTTTCAACCGTGTTGAAGCCGCAGGCTCTGAGCTTTGTGAGCCTGTCTCGCCAATATTCGGCGGGAACACGGAAATAATGAATCGCTCCCGATATTATTCTGAAAGGCTCTCCGTTAAGCCGAAAGCCGTCTTTTTCGATAGTGAAATTATTCATTGTGCTGTTCCTTTTCTTCTTTATTTTGTCAGTCGGGCAGTTCCTCACGCTCATAGGGGAAATCGCTGAAAACCTCGAACTTCTTAGCCCTCATCCAGAGCGACGGATTTATTTTTATCGTGAAGCCGCAGCCGCTCGGAGTGAGCCACTCGTGCATGGGCAGCTCGGGAATGCCGTAGGCGGCAAGAATCGCCATGATAACTCCGCCGTGGGTAACGATTGCGGCAGAGGTCGTGCCTGTTTTCATCAGACCCTCGGCAACCTTTTCAAAGGTTTCTCTGATCCGCTTTTCAAAAGCCTCGTTGCTCTCGCCGAACGGAGGCTCAACGCCTCTTTCACCCGCAAGCCAGCGTGGAAAAACAGGGCTTTCTTTCAGCTCATCGGCTGTTTTGTTCTCAAATTCGCCGAAATTATATTCAATAAACCCGTCAATGACTATGGGCATATTGTCGGGATAAAGAATCTTTGCGGTTTCGGTGCATCGCTTCAGCGGACTTGTGAAAACTGCGTCAACGGGCGGGAATATCAGCTCGTCCTTCATCTGACCGAGCTGTGCTTTTCCCTCCTCGCTGAGTTCGACATCGGTGTGGCCGATATAACGCCCCTCAAGGTTTTCATCGGTCAGACCGTTTCTGATTAAATGAACAGTATAGGATTTCATTCTTCCTCCTGATGTTTGAATTCATTGCCAAAAATTTGCTTCAATTTTTGTTGAAAAAATCAATATACAAATTGTATAACATTCTGTATAATATCATCTGTTGAATATACAGAGGGGAGATTTAAAACAATGGAAAAAACTTTTCCGATAGTTCTCAGCGAACTGCGAAAAGAAAGGGGCATGAGCCAGAAGGAAGCCGCCGCCGCTCTCGGCATCTCTCAGGCGCTTCTTTCTCACTACGAAAAAGGCATCAGAGAATGCGGCCAGAGCTTTCTTATCAAGGTTGCTGATTTTTACGGAGTATCAACCGATTATCTGCTCGGGCGCTCAACAAAACGCCGTGAATTGCAGCAAATTGCGGCGGATATCTTCCGAGGCGACGATTTTACCGAATCAACGGGCAAAAAGATGGTTGAGGCGGCGTCAATAATCAAAACCGCCATGTCCGACGGTAACAAGAGTGAAGGAGTTCATCTCGATATTCTTCTTGCGATCATGCTTTATAAAATTCTCATCGTTCAGGCGAATGCAGGCAATCTTCCGAAAAATTGGGCGGGCAGAGCTTGCATTAACGGAGAAGTCAAATGCAACTACATTTATATGAATCTGATTGAATCCTGCTCCGTGAAGGCATTGAATCCCAAGGTTAATCCGAATCCCGTGCCCGACGAGCCGATTCCCGAACCGATTGAAGTGCTGGTTAAAACGGTTGAAGAATTTATTGCGAAAAACACACTTGAGCTTGTTCCGCCCGTTCCGCAGGAATATCTCATATAAAGCAAAAATCAAAAAATAATCCGTTATTCCGATAAAAAACAGATTTCAGGTCAGTCGAATTTGCCATTGACCCGAAAATCTGTTTTTTTATTATATGTTTGGTTCGGGGCATACGCCCCTTGCGGTTACATCAAAGACTCATAGAGCTTGATATATTCTTTTGCAGAGCTGCCCCAGCTGTTGTCGCATTTAAGCGCTCTTGTAACAAGAATCTGCCAACCGTCACGGTCATAATATGCCGCAAGCGCTCTTCTGATTGCGTCAAGCATATCATAAGCGTCATAGCTCTTGAAGGTGAAGCCGTTGCCCGCTCCGTCTCCGCTGTCTGTAATCGTATCTTTCAGACCGCCCGTTTCTCTGACGATGGGCACGGAGCCGTAACGCAGAGCAACCATCTGAGAAAGTCCGCACGGCTCGCTCTTTGAGGGCATGAGGAACATATCGCTGCCCGCATAAATCTTTCTTGCAAGGTCGGGAATGAAGCCGAGGCGCAGACCCACCTTGTCGGGAAACGCCTTTGCAAGCTCTCTGAAGAATTCTTCATATTCCCAATCGCCCGAGCCGAGCACGACAAGCTGCATGTCGGAATTTGAAAGCTGTTCCCACATTACTCTCTTGACAAGGTCAAGCCCTTTGTGAGCAACAAGCCTCGAAACGATTCCCATAAGCGGAACATCGTCTCTGGCAGGCAGATTGAACATCTCCTGAAGCTTTGCCTTGTTCTCTTTTTTGCCCTCGGGATTCTTTGCCGAATAGTTTCGGAATATATCCTTATCCTTTTCGGGATTATAGCTTGCGGTGTCGATTCCGTTGAGAATGCCGCTGAGCTTATAGCTTCTCGCTCTGAGAATCGGGTCAAGGCCGTGGCTGAACCACGGGTCGAGGATTTCGCCCGCATAGGTTTTGCTGACGGTTGTAACCTTATCCGCACACTCTATGCCGCCCTTCATCAGATTGAGGCAGTCGCCGAATCTGAGAAGCTGCTCATGCTCCTCGCCGAAGCCGAAAACATCGCCGAGAATTTCGCTGCCGTATTTACCCTGATACTGAATGTTATGAATGGTGAAAACGGTTTTGATGCCCGTGTAGCCCTCTCTGTTTGCATAGAAGGTTGAATAATAAACGGGAACAAGCGCCGTCTGCCAATCGTTGCAGTGAATTATATCGGGCTTGAAGTCAATATAAGGCAGAATTTCAAGAATTGCTCTTGAGAAGAAGGCAAACCTTTCGCCGTCGTCATAATGACCGTAAAGGTTATTTCTCTTAAAGTAATATTCGTTGTCTATAAGGTAATATATTACTCCGCCGACATTTGCCTCAAAAATTCCGCAATACTGCCTGCGCCATGAAACGGGAACCATTATGCAGGTTATGAATTTCATTTTTGAGCGCAGCTCGGCGCTGACCGTGCCGTAAAGAGGCATAACGACTCTGCACGCAACCT
>JAEDKI010000040.1 GCA_016295895.1 Clostridiaceae bacterium
GGCAGGAAAATTTAACCCATTTAATAAACATGTTTGGCAAAGAGGATATTATGAGCATATCATCCGATGTGATCAAGACTATGAGGAAGCCTGGCAATACATCGACGAAAATCCGCTGAAATATTCATTGAAGAAAACAAACAGCCTTTAAAACGGGAGAAACACCATGAATATCAAGCAACTGATAAACTGTGTGAAGCTGTCGCATTGGGAAAACTATCTGGAATCCGTGAAAAGTATAGAAGCGGATAAATTATTAAAAGATGAACCGCTTGAAGCTAAAGACAGAGGCTTGAACAACTCAGAGCTTAGCGAAACAAGCCTTGAAGCCGTGTGCGCTGAAACTGAAATGCACAAAATGCTTGCGAAAAAATACAAATTGAATGATGTCGCCTCGGGGAAAACCGATTTTGAAAGAGCGGTTAATTTGATGAATTGGCTGACCGAAAACACCTTTTACAGCGGAGCGCAGTATAAAAATCTTCCCGATGACAGCCTGAAAATCTTGCAATATTCTTTCGGCAAACCGTTCAAAAAAGCAATATGTTGCAGGCTGAAAGCGATAGTTTTTGCGGATTGCCTGACGGCTGTTGGTGTTAAAGCTTATCCCGTCTGCATGATTTCATCGGGATTTAAAAGCGGCTGTCATTTCATTTCTCATGTTTACATAAGAGAGCTTAATAAATGGTGTGCCTTTGACCCATCGTTCGGTTGTTGGTTTACGGACGAAAACGCCAATTTGATTAATGCTTCTGAAATGCGGAATATTTTTCTTTCGGGCGGCGAGCCTGTTGTTAAAAATTATTGTTTTAACGGCACAACCGAGTGCTTTGAAATCTATAAAAACTGCTTTTTAAAGCTCTGCCTTTCCAATTTAAGCACATGGAATGACAATTCCATGGAGCAAAGAACGGGAAAGAAATGGAAAAGCAAAAAGATATTTCAGTCAAAAATACCCGTATGAAAGGTGCAGTTGAATGAAAGAACGTTTTAAAAACATTCTGCAAAAGATACCTTTCAGTTTGCTGAGCATTTTATGTATTCTTTTTACTTATCTTGTTTCGGGGATTGGCGGAATGCTTGTTATCCCTGCACTCCTGTGCATATTTTTTGTTATGCCATACGGAGCGTTGTTTGCGATTCTTGATATTGTTATCAGAAAAAAGAAGGTTTTGCCGATAATATGCCTGATATTAACGGTTTTTCCTGTCGTTGCAGCAACGCTGATGATTGTTTCAACCTTTTTTCAGAACTGATTTTGGAGGATGGATATGAAAAAAATACTCAGCATATTATGTGCGGCGGTTTTGCTTTTTTCATCGTTAGCCTGCTTTGCAAACGCCGCAGATACGAATTATAAACCCTATGAAAACAGCGAATATTTTACATACGGCGACTATGACATCCATTACAGAGTAATTCCCGCACAGGGCGAGCAAAAGGGCAGAATAATGATGCTCCACGGCTTTCTCTGCTCAACATATGCGTGGCGCAATATGGCGGATATACTTTCGGAAAACGGCTATGAATGCGTGCTTGCAGACCTGCCGAATTTCGGCTACAGCACAAGAGAAACCGAGAATATGACGGTTATTGACCGTGAAACGCTCATAATTGAACTGATGAAAAGCATTGCTCCGGCTGATGAATGGATAATCGCAGGCCACTCAATGGGTGGCGGAGTTGCGGTCAATATCGCCGAAGAAATGCCCTTGAAAGCTTTGCTTCTCTATTGCCCTGCGCCGCAGAGCGAATTCCCCGAAGCGGCTGAGAAAATCGTTACTTCAAAGGCGATGAAGGCCATGATGAACGCATTTTTCAATTACGGAACAAGGCTTGATTTTGTTGTAAAATTGGTTATTTTCGCCGCAACCATGGATTGGAATTTTGCGATGAACTACGATGCTTCGGGCGTTACCGCCCCCGTTCAGCATGACGGCTTCGGAGCGGGAATGTGCGAAATGATGTATAATGTCAGACCCACAGACCTTGAAAATACGAAAAAAATCGCCTGCCCGGTGCTGATTTGTCAGGCAAGCGACGATATAATTCTTAATTCTTCAATGAAAAATCAGATGAATTCCGCATTCCCCGAAGCAGAAACCTATACTGTTGAGGGCGGCGGACATCAATGCATTGAAAACAGAGCCGAGGAGCTTTGCGGAGTAACGCTTGACTTTCTCAGTCGGCAATAAAATGAATCCCCAAAGCGCCTTTTGCGCTGTGAAGGCTTATCATACAGCCCGTAAAAGCTGTAATAATCTGCCTGAACCCCGCTTTTTTCAGCATATTTTCAACGGCGTTAAGCTCAGCTTCGGCAACGCCTGAATGATAGACAAAAGCGGTCTCAAAATCAATATTTTTGAATTTATCAAGCTGTTCGGCTGCGTATTGCAGACGGACGGCTTGAGCTTTTCCACGGTATTTTTTGATGACCTCGATTCTGCCGTCAAGCATTGCCGCACAGGGCTTGATTGAAAGCAGATTTGCACCGAACGAAGCCGCCGCAGAGCATCTGCCCGAACGGCGCAGAAATTCAATGCTGTCAAGCAGATAACTCACTCTGCACGACGGAATCAGTTTCTGAAGCTCAGAGCATATTTCTTCTGCGCTCATTCCCGCTTCACGCATTTCACAGCCCTTGAGAGCAAGCAGAGAAATTCCGCCGCCGAGACTGAGGGTGTCGAGAACATGAACGCCGTCAAGCTCCGAAGCGGCAAGCTTTGCGTTGCGGTGGGTCGAGGATAAAGAAGAACAAAACGAGAGATGAATGACGGCAAGACCTTTTTCCGTGAATTTTGAGAAAAAGTCGATGTATTCTCCGACGGAAACGGCGGAGGTCTTTGGAATTTCACCCGTTTTTTCAACATAATCAAATATTTCATGTGCCGAAATTTCAACGCTGTCCTTTTTGGCGTCACCGCCGAAAATAACATACATCGGCATGATTTCAATGCCGTATTTTTCTGCCGTTTCTTTCGGCAAATCCGCCGCACTGTCGGCGGTTATAACGACCTGTTTCATTTATATTTTCCTTTCGCTTTAAAATACTGTTTTCTGTATTTATTTTCCCGAAAGGCAGGTAAAATTATTCATTAACAATATCGGCTCCGCTGTAATAATGCATCAGGATTTCCTGCCATGAGCTGCCCTGCCTCGCCATATAGTCCGCTCCGTACTGGCTCATGCCGATTCCGTGGCCGTAGCCGAGGCAGACAACCGTAAATTTGCTGCCTGAATACTTAATGTCAAAGCAAAGGCTTCTCAGCCCGAGCGCATCCCTTATCGTAACTCCGCTGACGGAGGTTGAACCGAGCATCTGAGACGAAACATAGCCCGTTTCATCTTTTTTGGCTTCTCCGACCCATTTTTCGGCGTTACCCGTCAGAGTAACCGAGCATTTTTCAATAAGATTTTTAAATTCGCTTTCGCTGAACGATTTTTCACTGCGATAATCGGGCGAAAGCTTATCGCCGGGGCTTTCAACGCTGATAAGATAAGGAATATCCGTTCCCCAAAGCGTCTTTGCGCTTTGCGTTGTGCCTGCGCTTATCGAATGGTAGACCGTCAGAGCGGTTTCACCTTCGTAGGTTACATAGCAGCCGAAAACTTCGTCAACCGCCGCTTCAATCTTTTTTTCGTATTCTTCATAATTATCGCCCCATTTTTTCTTTCTGTCGCTCTTGCTGAGATATCCTTGATGAATTGCGGGGCTGTCGGTTATGTCTGCGTCTCCGAGCGAAGAATCCTTGTGCTTTTCGTTCTGCTCCTTGGTTTTCTTGGCATAGGTGTAGCTTGCCACCGCCTGAGCCTTCAGAGCTTCGGTGTGATAAAGCGGCGACATTTCAGCCGCAACCGAGCCGATAACATACTCCCGCATTTTCACTTTTGATATGCTCCCCGATGACTGCGACAAAACCGAAATATATTTTTCGGGCTTGTCAGCCGATTCGGCATTCCCGTCGGCTTGAGTTGAAATCTCCGTAGGCTTTTCCCGATTTTCTCCGCTTTTTTCTCCTCCGAGAGCCGCAATGGGGCACAGAATCATTGAAAGGGCGATAATGATGCATATAATGAGATTTGTTCGCATTTTTCCTTATCCTTTCCTGTATAGTATTGTTATCATTTCCTGTATAATATTGTTTACTTGACTTTTTTATATTGAGTGGTGTATAATAAATCATTAATTGTATGATGGAGATATTATAACAACAGAACGGAGGCGGAAAATATGTCCACCATTGAATCCCACGTCCCGGAAAGAGACATTAAAAAATTATGCGAGCAGATTCTTAAATATAACTATATAGACCCTGCGGATTTTGAGCGCTACAATGTTAAAAGAGGTCTGAGAAACGCCGACGGAACAGGCGTTATGGCAGGTATCACCGGTATCTGCACCGTTGACGGATATTATATCGATGACGGCGAAAGAGTTCCCAGAGACGGTCACCTGTTTTTCAGAGGCATCAACATGGAAGATATCGTCAATGCCTGCATTGCCGAAGACAGATTCGGCTTTGAGGAGGTTGCCTATCTTCTTCTTTTCGGCTCTCTGCCGACCAAGGAGGAGCTTGACGATTTCTGCAACCTGCTTTCCTACTGCCGTGAGCTGCCCGACGATTTCATCGAGGACATGATTATGAAGGCGCCCTCGCCTAATATAATGAATAAAATATCCCGTTCAATCCTTGCTCTTTATTCTTATGACGAAAATCCCGACGACACATCAATTGAAAATGTGCTTCGTCAGTGCATTCATCTTATTGCTCAGGTTCCGACGATTATAGTTTATGCTTATCAGGTTAAGCGCAGACATTATTACCGCAAGAGTATGTATATTCATCAGATGAAGCCCGATCACAGAACGGCTCAGACCGTTCTGCGTTCTCTCAGAGCAGATAAAACTTTCACCGACAGAGAAGCAAAGCTGCTCGATATCTGCCTTATGGTTCATGCTGAGCACGGCGGCGGAAACAACTCGACCTTTGCCACAAGAGTTCTGACCTCGAGCGGAACGGACACCTACGCCGCAATGGCGGCAGGCGTCGGCGCTCTCAAGGGTCCGAAGCACGGCGGCGCAAATATCAAGGTTTCGGAAATGGTTGATTTTATCAAAGAAGGCGTTACGGATATCAATGATGAGGGTCAGGTTGCCGATTATCTGAGAAAGATTATCAGAAAGGAAGCCGGAGACGGTTCGGGTCTTGTTTACGGCATGGGTCATGCGGTTTATACGCTTTCAGACCCGAGAGCAAAGATTCTCAAAAGAGAGGCGGCACAGTTCGCCGCAGGAACGGAGTTCGAGAAAGAATTCAAACTTCTTGATATTATTGAGACGTTCACACCCGAGATTTTTGCTTCCGAAAAAGGAAACAGCAAGGCAATGTGCGCCAATGTTGACCTTTATTCAGGGCTTGTTTATAAGATGCTCAACATTCCGCCGGATCTTTTCACCCCGATTTTCACAGTTGCGAGAATCGCAGGCTGGTCGGCTCACAGAATTGAGGAGCTTATAACCGGCGGCAGAATTATCAGACCTGCTTATAAGAGCAGCAGCCCTGCCAAAAAATATGTTCCGATTAACGACAGATAAGAAGGTTTGTGAAAAATGAAAAGCATTTCCGTTAAAAACGGGTTCGGTATTGGTTTGATTATTTTTGCCGTTGCGGCAATTATTGCTCTGCCGCTCAGAACGGTTCAGTATTTTACAACTATTGAGGCTGAAACGGGATTTTACAGCTCCGTTGATTGGAGCGTCTATCTGCTTGCGGCGGTTCTTGCGGTGGCGGTAATTGCAATCCTTGCTTTCGGCATTGCAAAAAGGAAAAAGCTTGAATATTCGCTTGAGGTTGTCAAGCGCCCCGGCTGCGGAGTTCTCTCCATGGCTTGCGCTGCGGGAATCCTGATGTCAAGCGCAAGAAGAATAATTGACTTTATGGATTTGATTGAAAAGAATTCACAGGTAGTTATTCATACCGCCGAGGCAGAGGCGTCAAAATCTCCCGCCTTTGTGCCCTGCGCCGAGGCGATTTTCGGGATTCTTTCGGCAATGTATCTGTTTGCTCTGGGCTTTGCGCTTCTTTCGGGCAAAACCAACGGTTCGGAGTTCCGCCTTGTTTCGCTCTCTCCCGTTGTCTGGTGCATTTTCAGAATGATTTCAAAATTCCTCAACACGATAAGCTATATCCGTGTTTCCGACCTTGCAATCGAAATGATAATGATTGCGTTTATGATTCTTTTCTTCATGGCGTTCGCTCAGGTCAATTCACGGGTCAACAGCAAGGGGCTTGATTGGAAGATAGCTGCCTACGGTCTGCCTGCCGCTTTGCTCGCTCTTGTCTGCTTCGTTCCGAGGTTTATCGTAACCGTCAGCGGCAATTCGCTTCTTCTTTCGCAGTATGCGAGGGTTGAATACTGCGATTTCGGCATTGCGCTCTTTATTATTGCGACAGTCGCAACAAGAGTTGTTGATAAAATCAAAGCCGTTCCCGAAACGGCGGCGGAAGAAAAGGAATAAAACCCGATGTTTTTTCAGAATGTTCTTGTTGCAGGCGAGCAGGTTGCCATTCTTTATATCCTCGTTGCGGTCGGTGCAATCGCCGACAAAACGGGCATATATACCGAAAAGGTTGCAAAGAGCTGCACCGACCTGCTGTTCTATATCATCACTCCGGCAGTCATAATCGAAAGCTTTTTTTCGCTCGATTATTCTCCGGATACCGCAAAAAGGCTTTTCACGGCGATGGCATGCGGCCTTGTGCTTCATATCGTTTCCGCAACGATATCTTCGATTGTTTTCAATCGTTGTGATGCCGATAAATCATGTATTTATAAATATGCTTGTGCCTACGGCAACTGCGGCTACATGGCTTTGCCGCTTGCTCAGGCAGTTCTCGGAAGCGAGGGCGTGTTCTACTGCTCGGCGGTCATAATTTCATTTCAGATTTTCAGCTTTACCCACGGTATTTATGTTATGAACAAAGGGCGTGAGGGTGCAAAGGTCACCTTCGGAATAAAACAGCTCATTCTTAATCCGGGCGTGCTTTCCGTTATTGTCGGGTTGCCGCTGTTCCTGCTCTCGGTTAAGCTTCCGAATATTCTTTCTTCACCGATTCATTACATCGCAAGCCTTAACACTCCCGTTGCAATGCTGATTTTCGGAACATACATTGCAAACACCCGGTTCAAGACGGTTTTCAAGGATTGGCGCATTTTCTGCGTTGCACTTGTCAAGCTGATTATTCTGCCGCTTGTTTTGATGGCGGGCTTCCGCCTTGTTGGCATAAAAGGTTCGCTTCTTGCGGCTTTGACAATTTCCGCAGGTGCACCGACAGCCAACAACACCGTTATGTTTGCGGCAAAATATGACCGGAACACGGGGCTTGCTTCTCAGACCGTGGCGGTTGTAAGCTTTATTTCAATAATCACCCTGCCCGTTATGATAGCCTTGGCTCAGACTGTGGGGTGAGGGCTTGGAGCTTAAAGAAATCATGGACGGCGTATCTCCGCTCTGGGGGATATGCCCGTTTGAAAAAATAAGCGGCTCTCTGATTGAATGCAGAGCAAAAAGCCGCCTGCCCGAAAAATCACGCTCGGTTATCGTTGCCTGCTTCCCTTATCTTCTCGGCGAATCGGAATACAAAGGCAGGAACATTTCAAAATATGCCGTTGTTGCGGATTATCATAAGGTTGCGCTGAATCGCCTTGAAGCGGCGGCTGCAAAGCTGAAAGAGAAATATCCCGATGAAGAATTTGCGGCGTTTGCGGATAATTCGCCCGTTCCCGAGGTCAGAGCCGCATGCCTTGCGGGGCTTGGCGTCAGGGGAGAAAACACCTTGCTCATAACCGAGAAATACGGTTCATATGTTTTTATAGGCGAGATAGTGACGAGCCTTGAAACCGAATATGCCGAGCCGAACGAAAAACCCTGCCTTAAATGCGGCAAATGCTCTGCAGTCTGCCCGTCAGGGGCGATAGGCGGTAAGGAGTTCGGCAAAGAAAAATGTCTTTCTGCCGTGACCCAGAAGAAGGGCGAGCTGACAAAGGACGAGGAACAGCTTATGAAAGAATGCGGCTGCGTCTGGGGCTGTGATATCTGTCAGGATATCTGCCCGATGAACGCATCTGCGGCTCAGACGGAAATTGAAGAATTTATTTCTTCTCCCGTTGCCCGTATTTCTCACGGCTGTCCGCTTGAGGGCAGAGCCTACGAATGGCGGGGCAGAAAGGTTATTGAAAGAAATCTGAACATTAATCCCGAAAGGAGTTTGTAATATGAAGCTTATCGTTGCAATTATTAACAATGACGATTGCCCGGGCGTTCTCAGCGGGCTTACCGAAAAGGGGTTCGGAGCCACAAAGCTCTCAACCTCGGGCGGATTCCTCAGAGCAGGCAACGCAACATTGCTCATAGGAACCGAGGAGGAAAAGGTTGACGAGGTTATCTCGGTTATCAACGAGTTTTCACGCAAGCGCACTCAGCTTGTTTCTCCCTCTCCCTCATTCATGGCTGAGGGCTTCATTTCAAGGGCAGTTGAGGTTACCGTCGGCGGCGCAACGGTTTTTGTGCTCGATGTTGATAAATTTATAAAGCTTTAAGGCAGTGTTTTACAATGAAAATCCGTGGCTTTGATTTGAATAAGCCGATTGAAAAATCAATATCTGCGGCGCTGAATCTGAAAAGATTCCCTCATGCCGTGATAATTGAGGGCGCAACGCCCGAAGAACGCATGGAGCTTGCCGAACAGACAGCTGCGGCGCTCGTCTGCACCTCTGCGGGCGAGATTCCCTGCGGCGTTTGCTCAGGCTGCAAAAAAGTTGCCGCAGATTCACATCCCGATGTTTTGGTTTATTCCGTTGAGGATAAGCCAAAGGCGTTTAAGGTCGATATGGTGCGGGACATTCGCAGCAAAGCCTATATCGTTCCCAACGAAGCGGACAGAAAGGTTTTTATCCTTGAAAATGCTCACACGATGGGTGCGGAGGGTCAGAACGCAATATTAAAAATTCTTGAAGAACCGCCCGCATATGTGAATTTTATCCTTTTGTGTTCTTCAAAATCGGGCTTTCTGCCGACGGTGCTTTCCCGTTCAACGGTTTACAGCCTCGGCGAAGCTCAGCAGGCTCAGGGATCGGAGCAGGCGAGAGAAAAAACGCTTGAAGCGGCAAAAAGCATTGCGGCAGCAGTAATTTCAAACGAAGATATTGAAATTGTCAAGGCAGCCGCCGTGTTTGAAAAAGACCCGAAGCTTCTGGCGGCAGCTCTGCCCGTAATTCAGGAAATTTTTGCGTGTGCAATGAGAATAAAATATTCAGCCGATGACGGCGAAAACGAATTCGGCGATTTGCCGGGTCAGCTTGCACCGAGGCTCAGCAGGCGTTCGCTCATTCAGCTTATGGAAGCCTGCGACTCCCTTGCACAGGCGATTAGGCTTAACGCAAATCAGAATCTTATGGTTACCGCCGTGTGCACAAAGCTGCGCAAAGCGGTGTCTTGAAATAAATCTAACGGAGGTAAAATATGGCAGAAGTCATAGGCGTTCGTTTCAAAGAGGTAGGCAAGGTCTACTATTTTGACCCGGACGGGCATATATTGAAAAAAGGCGAAAAGGTTATCGTTGAAACCGTTCGTGGCATTGAATGCGGCGAGGTTGCGATGGATAACAGAGATATAAATGACGAAGAAATCGTAAAGCCCCTCAAAAAGCTTATCAGAATTGCAGATGAAAGCGATATTGAGAGAGTGAAAGAGAACAAGGAAAAAGAAAAGGAAGCATTTGATATTTGCCGCCGCAAAATCGAGGCTCACGGGCTTGAAATGAAGCTTGTTGACGCCGAATATACCTTTGACGGCGGAAAACTGCTTTTCTATTTCACCGCTGACGGCAGAATTGATTTCAGAGAGCTTGTCAGAGACCTTGCGGGCGTATTCAAAACAAGAATCGAGCTTCGCCAGATTGGCGTTCGTGACGAATCAAAGATGCTCGGCGGTCTCGGCATGTGCGGCAGACCGTTCTGCTGCGGCAGCTTTCTCGGCGATTTTCAGCCTGTTTCAATCAAAATGGCAAAGGAACAGGGGCTTTCGCTCAATCCATCCAAAATCAGCGGAGTATGCGGCAGACTTATGTGCTGTCTGAAATATGAGCAGGATTCATATGAGCATCTGCTCAAAATCACTCCCAAGCCCGGCGCAATCGTTGAAACGGCGGAGGGGGCAGGCACGGTTGTTGATTTCAGCCTGCTGACAGGTAAACTCAGCGTTCAGCTTCACAATAACCCCGATGCACAGCCCAAAACCTTCCACCGCAAGGATGTTAAGCTTGTCCGTGACTCAAAAATAAAGGTTGAAAAAGCAGAAATTGAGGCATTAAAGGACATAGAATGATATTTTACAGCAAAAACCTCTTGCATTTTCCGTAATATGTGTTACAATGTGATTTGAAAAAAGATTAAGGAGGATGAACACCAATGGCATATGTTATCAGTGACGATTGCATCTCCTGCGGCGCATGCGCAGCAGAGTGCCCCGTTGAAGCTATTTCAGAGGGCGACGGCAAGTATGTCATCGATGCAGACACCTGCATTGAGTGCGGCGCTTGCGCAAGCACTTGCCCCGTTGAAGCTCCCAAGGCTGAATAATTCAACAAACCGAAAAATAAAAAGCTGCTCTCCATGCTTTCGGAGGGCAGCTTTTTTGGCTTTCGGGAGCTTATTTCAATTCAATATCGGCATAAACGGCGTAGTGGTCGGAATAGTATTCTCCGTTTACCTTTTCGTCAATTACCTTGAATTTCAAAGGCTTGACCGTGTCTCTGTCAACAAAAACAAAGTCAATGATTTGCTTTATGTTTTCGGGGTCAAAGCCGTGGTATGTCAGGCTGTCATCGGTTTCGGGAGCGAGCAAGCGTGAATCTGCCATGTTTCCGCTGACCATCGTGTTGTAGCATTCCGAGCCTTGAGTAACATTGAAATCGCCCGTGCAGACAACGGGAACACCGCCGAATGAAGCGGCTTTTTCTTTTATCATTTTAACGCCCTCGATTCTTGCCGTGTCGCCGACATGGTCAAGATGAGTGTTGAAATGAACATACGCTTCTCCGCTTTCTTTGTCGGTCAGCTTAACATAGGTTGCAACTCTTATGCAGGCGGCATCCCAGCCTTTTGAGGGAATATCCGGCGTTTCGGATATCCAGAAGTTGCCGCTGTCGCTTGCGGTGAAACGGTCTTTCTTATAGAATACCGCAGAGAACTCTCCGCCCTCTTTTCCGTCGTCTCTGCCGACTCCGACATAGTCATATTCGGGCAGATTTTCTTTCAGGGCGGTCATCCAGCCGATGTGGGCTTCCTGAACGCCGAATGAATCGGGAGCGTTTTTGCGGATGATTTCGCAAACAAGCGGTATTCGTTTTTCCCAGAACCACTCGTCTCTGCCGTAGCAAAGCACATTAACTGACATAATTCTGAACATTTCTTAGTCCTCCTTAATTGAATAAAGTCATATTTACGATAACGGGGTAATGATCTGACGGATAGATGCCGTTTACCTTTGAACGGTCGATTTTACTGTAAGCGACAGATTTCACATAAGCGTTAACAAAGACAAAATCGATTGGAAGAATATCAAGGTTAACTGCTCTGTATCCGTGATAAGTCGGGCCGAAATCTGCGGTTTCGGCAAGATACTTCGTGTCTTTCATGCCGCAACTGAGCATATTACCGTAGTTATATGATGTTTCGTTGAAGTTAAAGTCACCCGTCAGAACAACGGGAATATCGGGGGCAAGCTGAGCAATTTTGCTTGCAATGAGCGCAACTGATTCCGCTCTTGCCTGCTCACCCGCATTATCAAGGTGGGTGTTGAAGTGGGCATATGTGAACCCTGTTTCTTTATCTTTGAGAATAACATAGGTGCAGATTCTGTTGTGAGTTGGTGCGTCCCAGCCTTTTGATGGGATATCGGGCGTTTCGGAGAGCCAGAAGTCTCCCGACCCGACAAGCTCATATTTATCTTTGAGATAGAATACCGTGCTTGATTCTCCCGTTTCAACGCCGTCATCCCTGAATTTGCCGACATGAGCATATTCGGGCATTGCGTCGGTAAGCAGGTCAACCCATGCCTTGTCCGCTTCCTGAACTCCGAACGAATCGACGGTATATTTCATAACCGTTTCACGAACAAGAGGCTTGCGATTTTCGGGCGAAAGCTCGTTTTCACCGCCGCTTTTGATATTGAAGGTCATAACGGTAACGCTCTGAGAAATTGTTTCGTTCGGTATGGGATTGGGATTGACGGGAACAAGCGGAAGCGAAAGCGCAGGCGCAAATGCGGCTGAAATTGCCGTGATTAATGAAATTAAGGGCGAAAGAATCTTGTATAAAATTGAATACATGGCATTTTACCGTCCTTTATCAGTTAAACAGGGTCATTTCAACAATAACGGGGTGATGGTCTGAAGCATACATTCCGTTGAGCTGAGTGCGGTCAACCGTGTAACTTTTGACTTCGCTTGCAAAAGCGTTAACAAAAATGAAGTCAATCGGTTTTGTTCTGACGCTTTCGGTCGCTTCGCTGTAGCCGTGATATGTTCCGCAATTGTCGGCGGTTTCCGCAATGAATTTTGTGTCTCTCATTCCGCATTCAAGAATTCGGTTATACATATCCGAACCCTCGTCGTCATTAAGGTCGCCCGAGAAAACAACGGGGATGCCGAGACATTTCTTTGAAATCATATCCGCAACAACCGAAACGGATTCAAGGCGTGCAATCTTGCCTATATGGTCAAAATGAGCGTTGAAATGAGCGTAGACAAAGCCTGTTTCTTTGTCTTTCAGAACGGCATATGAACAAACTCTGTTCATCATGGCGTCCCAGCCGTGTGAAGGTCTCTCGGGAGTTCTTGAAAGCCAGAATGTGCCGGAATCGACAAGCTCATATTTATCTTTTTTGTAAAATACGGGGCTGGCTTCGCCGCCTCCCGTGAAGTTTCTGCCCTTGCCGACATAGGCGTATTCGGGCATTGCTTCGGCAATTCTCTCGACCCAGCCCTCGTCTGCTTCTTCAATTCCGAATGAATCGGGCATATATCTGCGGATGTTTTCAATAACAAGCGGTGTGCGGTTTTCGGGCGAACGCTCGCCCGAGCCTGCGACATAGACATTGTATGTCATAATCGTAACATTCTGAGTAATAGACGGTTCGGGAACAACAGAGGGATTAACGCTTTTCAGCTCCGACGGAGTGTAGAAAAGCGACATGATCGCAGTAATAAGAGCCATAACAGCCGTAATAAATGAATTCATAATTTATTTCTCCATTTCAACATAATTTTTTAAAGATGATATATCGATTTTTTTAATGTTATCCGCTCGTGAAATGACATCAAGAACATCGGAACACATTTT
>JAEDKI010000041.1 GCA_016295895.1 Clostridiaceae bacterium
CAAATCCGTAGGGTTCGGCGTCCCCGACGAACCAATTCGCCGCAGGCGAATAATTTGTTTTTATTCATTTTTAAAGTGATATATACTTCATATCTTAAAAACGGCGGGAGCAAGCCCCCGCCCTACCGTGAATCCTGTAAAATCCATTGTTTCCTCATTTGGGACGATGTGGGCATCGTCCCCTACAAATTGGAATTTGTCGGGAACGCCGAACCCTACCGGTATTTTGCTAAAATCCAAAAATAAAAGCATCCCGGGGAGATATTTCTTCCCGGGATTTATCATAATTTTATGATTGATTATTTCTTGATAATAACCGTATTGACCGATTTTGCGCTGACCGAGAAACTGCCGAGATTATCAATTTCATGCTTGTCAAGGCTGTTTTCTTCGTCTGTAACATACATAACGGCGGATTTTTCGCCGAAATCAATGCTGCATTCTTCGGCATTTTCCGAAAAGTTTATTATTATAACGGCAATTTCATCCGAGCAGTCAAAGGCAACTGCATAAGCGTTTTCGCAGTCAATCCGAGCGTCAATTCTGACAGAACCACGCTTTATGTATTTTGAAAAATTGCCGAAAGCGTAATATCTTTTTGTCAGTTTAAAGGCGTTTTCTCCGTTTTCGTCGAAATAGTAAATAATTCCGTCGCAATAATCCACCTCGGACAGACCGACCCAAAGCTGCCACGAAACTGCGTTCATAACCGTCAAATCCTCGGTCATTATTTTAGCCTGTTCAAGAGCGGAATTCATGCCGTAATCCCTGCCGCCCTGCATATGGCACCATTCGCTGATTTTGACAGGAGCGTCGGGATAGTGCCTGTCCATCCATTTTCTGTAGCGTTTTGCGTAGGCAAGCCTGTCGTTGAGCGGTTTATTCAGAATCGGAATTTTCGGGGTCGGCATGCAGTAGGAATGAATGTCAACTCCGTCAACCTTTGAGCGAATAAGGGGATTTCTGAGCATAATATGTGAATATGTCTTGTTAAACCAGCGGATATCGCCGTTCTCTGCTCCTGCGAGCTTAACGCCTTTCAAGCCTTTTCGGGCGTCCAATGCCTTTGCAAAAACTTTCATCAGCGCATAGACCTGACACGGGCGGTAATGACAGCCCTCCTGATTCTCAAGCCACACCCAGACAGGCTCATTGACAGGGGAGATATATTTAATCGGCAAGCCCTCGTTCACAAAATGCTCGGTTATATCAAGGCAGTATTTTGCAAATTCATCAAAATTCTTTCTGCTCAAATTCGTCTTTAATGCAGTATCAAGATAAGCTTTGTGGTTTTTGGTCAGGCGTTCGGGCGGAGAATTAACGAACAGCGTTATCTCATCAACGCCGTATTTCTTTGCCGCATACATGAACCAAACGGCGTTTGCATCATTGCTCCAATCGTAAACACCCGGAGCTTTTTCAAGCCCTCTTGTTCTTCTGCGGTCGGTGCTGTAGCGGCCTGCGTTTGAATCCGCAGAGCCTGCGCCGATGTTGTATCTGTATTGGCTGATTCCGATTCCCTGCTCATTATCGAACAAAAGCTGAGCAATTCTCTCTCTTTTTTCAAGTCCGGATTCTTCGTCAATGTCAGTCCAGCCGCCGACAAACTGCGCCCACCATGCACCGCTGACGCCAAAGCCGGTCAAGGTCTGGAATCTTTTCTTTTCATTAATTTTTATTTTCATTTTCTGCTCCTCCGCCTTATTTTGTTAAAGAGGTTATTATTAATTCTACTATGCGCAGACCCATACTGTCAATACCGAAAAAATATATAAAAATGAGCCCGCATAATAACGGACTCATTAAAAATTATCTTTCTCTTTTTTCGTAGAATTTTATAGACAAAAACCATGACAGGGCATAGAGCGCAACGGCGGCGAGACAGATAATAACCAAAACGCTGTTGAAGCTTAACTGCGGATTGATTTCCTTTTTACCGAATGCATTTGCCGCAATGAAACTGCCTGCGCATGCAATGCCAATCATAACGTAATAAGCGATTCTGCCTTTTTCAATGCCAAACCTGAACATGAACGGCAAACTGATTGACGATGTGATAAGCGAAAGTGAAATCAGCATTTCAATTATCTGAAGCAAATCGACTGCCGAAAAAGTGTCGGTTATTGCCATCCTGACCGCCTGAACGGCCGATGAGAGGATTATCAGCAAAATCTGTGCCGAAAGCCCGATCGAGTATTTCGCCGAAACAATCTGTGATTTTGAATAGGGCAGAGCGCCGCAGTATTCGTTCCACTTGCTCTGTTCATCATATCCGAGCAGAGTTACGGGAATCATTCCGATTATCATGCACGGATAGAATGTAAAGAATATATTGCCGTTGCTTGAAACCGAAACCGCAAGGAATACCGCAACAATCAGAAAATACGCCCTGCAATATGTCTTTATCATGTAAAGATCTTTGAGCAATAATCCTTTCATCTTATTTTGCCTCCTTTACCATATAGACAAACAGTTCTTCAATGCTTATCGGGCTGATTCTGATATCACTCGGAACCGACGAACGCATAACCAAAGCTTCAGCGCCGTAAGGCGATATTTTTTTGTGCTTAACCGCCTCAGAGGGGAGAGAACGGAGCTGTTCTTCGGTGCAATGAATAATGCCGTATTCCGAGAGCAGAAGATCCTTTTCTTCGCAAAGGAGCAGCCTGCCCTTATGAAGAAACGCAACATAATCGCAGAGCTTTTCAAGGTCGCTGACAATATGAGATGAAATGAGAATTGAATGGCTCTCGTCTCTTGTGAATTCGCTGAACATCTCAACAACCTCGTCACGCACCACGGGGTCAAGCCCGCTTGTGGCTTCGTCAAGGAGCAAAAGCTTGCTGCCGTGAGACATAGCAACGGCAATGCCGAGCTTCATTTTCATGCCTCTTGAAAAATCCTTGAAGCGTTTGCTTTCGGGCAACGAAAACTTTTTGAGCAAAGAAGAATATTCGTTTTCATCCCAGTTTTTATAGGTGTTTTTCATAATCTTGCCGACCTGAACGGGGGTTAACGCTCCGGGAATGCCCACCTCGTCAAAAACAACTCCGACATCCTCTTTTGTCAGGCGGATATCCTCCTCATTGTCTCTGCCGAGAATCGTAATTTTTCCGCTGTCCTTATGAATGATATCAAGTATCAGCTTGATTGTTGTGCTCTTTCCTGCTCCGTTTTCGCCGATTAATCCCATAATACAGCCGCTCGGCAGGGTGAGATTAAGGCCGTCAAGCTTAAAATCTCCGAAGCTTTTTGTGAGATTCATAATTTCCAAAGCGTTCATTTCATTTCCTCCAGACCAAAGTTAACCATATTTATGATATCCTCTCTGCTGAGCTTGCAGGAAGCCGCAAGCTGAACAATCTGCTCAATGTGTTCCTCAATTTTTTTGAGATTTTCTTCTCTGAGCAGTTCAACATTTTTTTGCGCAACATAACAGCCCTTCGCTTGAATTGTATAAATAAACCCGTCCTTTTCAAGCTCGTCATAGGCTCTTTTTGTAGTTATAAAGCTTATGCGCAGATCCTTTGCAAGCCCTCTGATTGATGGAAGCATTTCATTTTCTTTAAGCTCCCCGCTGATGATCTGATTTTTTATCTGCGAATAAATCTGATCATAAATCGGCGCATCGCTTTTGTTGTCAATCAGTATTGTCAATTATATCACCTCAGCGAAACTGTATATACACATTATATACAGTTATAACAGCGTTGTCAATAGCTTTATGAGATTAATTTAATAGTCGTTTTGCATAAAAAAGCCAAGCGGATTTTGTTGAAACGGTAAATAGTGATTTGCTTGATTGACTTGAAAGGCGTATATATGCTATTATCTTTTATATACGATAATATTTATCTTTATTAAACGGAGATGACAGAATGGCTGAGAATAATAATGCCGCCGTTGAAGTTAAAAGCGAGATTTCCGGTGCGGGCGAGGTTAAACGCCTTGTAAGACCCAGAGAAATTGCCGCTTTTGCGATAACCTCTTACGGCCTCAACAATCTGACAAGCTTTATCGGCTCAACCAAGCAGTATTTTATGATGAGCTTTCTCGGGCTTTCGGGCAAGGCTTACGGTCTGCTCGGAACTGTTTCGACCCTTTGGGACGCTCTTGACGACCCTTTATCGGGAATAATTATTGACCGAAGCAGAACAAGGTGGGGCAGACTTCGCCCGTTTTTGATTTTCCCGATGCCTTTCTGGGCGATTGCGTCAATTCTGTTTTATGTTGTGCCGAATTCATTTTCGTCTGGTGAGCGTTTTGCATATGCGCTCGTAACAACGATAATTTATGGTATAGGATTTTCGTATCTGAGCGGCTGGGAATTGCTGCTCTATAACATGACCCCGAACACCAACGAGCGAAGTACATTGATTGCGACGCAAAAATTCATGAATCTGTTCACATGGCTGCCGTCGCTTGTGCCCGTGTTCGTTGACTTTGTTCCGGGAGTAACCAAAAATGCAGTAACTCAGGTTGAGGTTTACAGAGGATTTTCGATTTTCTTTGTTATTGCCGCCGCTTTGGGCGCAATTTACGGCTTCTTTACCATGCGTGAAAGAGTTACGGTTGCATCAAAAGAAGAAATGAAAGAAACGGGATTTTTGAAATCGGCAAAGTCAATTCTGACCTGCCGCCCGCTTGCCGTTCTTCTGCTTTCAAACTTTTTCGGAGGAATCAAGGGCGTCGGCGGAGCATCGGAGGACTTTTTCTGGCTCAACTGCACGGGCAGACTTTCAAACCGCCTGCTTTGCAGCCTTTTCACGGGTATCCCGAACTATGTCATAACCCCGTCAACCCCGATACTTATCAAAAAGTTTGGCCTGAGAACAACCGCCGTTTCGGCAGGTCTTTTCAGCGGCGTTGCTTACACCGTTCTTTATTTCATCGGATATAAGCCGACGGGCAACTATTGGCTCGATTTTGTTATTGTTACGGTCGGTTTGACCGTCTGTGGTCTGCCGAATCAGGTTATGAGCGTGTGCGACCCGCTTCTCAAGGGCGATATGTTCGACTATCTTGAATGGCAAAACGGAATCCGCAACGAGGGAATAGTCAATGCGGTTTCAAGCTATGTAAATAAGCTTTCTTCAAGCGTTCACGCTCTGCTTTCGGGCGCTGTTTTCGATTGGATAAAGTTCAAGCCTCAGCACGATTCATACGGCAACATCGTTCCGCACACCGACCCCAAGGTGCTCAAAGGAATCTGGGGAATATTCTGCCTTGCTCCCGCATTTGCAAGATTCGGTTACGGACTCTCGCTCCTGCTTTTCAATGTTCACGGAAAGACCAAGGAGAGAATGCTGATCGAGCTTGAAGAACACCGAAACGCAAGAGCGGAAATGAAAAAACAGGCTCTGAGCCAAATCGATTCACGGGAGAGCGAAGAATGATAAATTTTAATGAAATTCTTGTTTTTGCACAAGCCGATGCGGAGAAAAAAGCCGCAGAGCTTCTGAATGAAGAAATAAGAATCAGAACGGGCAAGGCGGCAAAGCTTTGCTCAGAAAAACAGGATGCAAATTTTGTTTTTGAAACAAAATCCGATGTTCCGAGAGACGGTTATGAAATTGACTGCACGGAAAGCGCAGTCTGCGTTTATGCGAGCGGAATCCGTGGCTTCATTTACGGCATGGGCATGTTTTTGCGTAAGCTTGTTCCCGTCTGCGGAGTTCCCGTTCTTTCAGAGGATATTTCGGGAGTTTACAGCCCCGATAAGCAGATAAGAGGCCATCAGATAGGCTACAGAACAACCCCGAACACCTATGACGCATGGAGCGTTGAGGATTACCGCCGATATTATCTTGATATGATGTTTTTCGGCACAAATATCGTTGAGCACATTCCATATGAGAAAGGTGTTTCAAAGCGCAACAGACTGATGAAATATGACGAGGAGGAATTCCTTGTTGACGCCTCACGAATGGCGGATGAATTTGACCTTGATGTTTCGCTCTGGCATCCGAACAATGACGGCGAAACCGTTGAGCAGGCGGCAGAGAGACGGGGAAAGCTCTACGAAACAATTCCGAGACTCAATGTCGTTTTCCCGCCCGGAGGCGACCCGGGCGAGTTCAATGCAGATGAATTTGTGCTCAGATGCAAAGAAATATCAAAGGCTCTGAAAAGGGCGCACCCTCAGGCGCAGATGTGGCCGTCGGCTCAGCAGCCCCATTCAATTCCGACATGGGGTGAAACCTTCCTTGAAGAAATGAACAAACAGCCCGAGGAGATTGACGGCGTAATCACGGGCCCGAATGCGGCGTTCCCTCTTGATGTGCTTCGTCGCCGTCTGCCGTCAAAATATCCGATAAGGCTTTATCCCGATGTCACCCACAATGTTCGCTGTGAATACCCGGTTCATTTTGACCGTGACGATTGGCATTTTGCGCTTGCAACGGGTCTGAGCCGTGAATCAACGAACCCGAGACCCCGTGAATATCGCCTGATTCATCGCCTGACCCGCAGATACATTGTCGGCTCGGTCAGCTATTCGGAGGGCGTTAATGACGATGTCAACAAGATGGTCTGGGCTGATATGGATTACTTCCCGGATTGCGAGCTGAGAACAAGCCTGCTTGATTATTGCCGCCTTTTCTTCTACGGAGCAAATCCCGAAAAATTAGCCGACGGAATTCTTGCTCTGGAGCTTAACTGGCAATGCGACCCTGCCGAAAATCCGACGATTGACACAACGCTTGAAATCTTTGAATCGGCTGAAAAAGAATATCCGTTCCTCAGCGATAATTGGAGATTTTTGCAGCTTCTGATGAGAGCAAAATGCGATTATGTTGTCAGACGCAGGAGAATTTTTGAGCTTGAGCTGATAAAACTTGCCAAAAAAGAAATAAATAAAGGCGATCTTCATTCGGCAAAGTCAATTCTTGAAACCGATTATGATGATAACTATAAAAAAGAGAGAGCCGATATCGATTTCCTTGCCAACAGGCTTTTCGAGCTTATCGGAATGCAGCTTGATGTTGAGCATTACTGCGCCGACAGTTGGGAGAGGGGAGCGGTTCTTGAAACCATTGACCTGCCCGTAACCGACAGAAAATGGCTCCTCGGCAGGCTGTGTGCGGCTGAAAAGGAGCAGAACCCCGAAGCGTTTATGCAGAAAGCAATCAATCGCAACACCGTCAGACCCGATGAATATTATTTTTCCGTTGCTCTGAACGGACTTGAGGAATGCGGAGTTGCTCAGCAGAGCGGAATGTATATGAATTTTCAGGGTGACAGACCGTCGGTCAACAACGGAGCAATGCCGACTTCAATGTTTAAGGTCTATGACAACCTTTCGTTCAGATGCAAGGTCGGCGGGCTTGATTATGACGGAGATTACCGCCTGAAAATTACATATCTGAGCAAAAAGATACCTCAGCTCAGCGGTCATAAGATAACCGCAAACGGTCATGTGGTTTATGAGGGAACACAGTTCGGCGGTGAAAAGGACGAAGCCTTTGATTCGGCGTTTGTTGCCCCCGGCTTTGAAACGGCAACCTATGTTTTACCGAAAGAATTTATCGAAAACGGCTGTGTTGACCTTGAATTCAGCGAACCCGTAATGGGAGTTATGTTCTGCGAATTCCGCATAACTCACGATTAAAATAAAAAAAGCGCCGAAGCAATTGACGGAAGATGTCGTTTGCTTCGGCGTATTATTTATGCCGAAAATAAATTATCTTTTATCCTTAATAAATTCAAACGGGTCGGGTTTTGCGGAGAACGGCTTTAATGCAACCGAGAATTCAAACGGGTCAAAGCTCCATTTACGCTCAGGCTCAACCTCGTCATAATAGCCGTGACCGCCTCTTATATCAAAGCGGTAGTCGGTGTAGACAATGGTATTTTCAAGCGGCTGAAGCTCGTCGCTGTGCGCCGTTTGTTCAAGCATGAGGGGCGTGAAATGAGAAGCGTTGAAGAAGAATGAATTTTCGCTCTCGGGTGCAAAAATCATTCCCTCGCCGTTTTCGTTTGTAACCATGCCGTATTTTGAGCCGAAATGCGCTCCGTTCTCGATCGGCTTAATATAGGGAACGAAGTTTTCGGAAACGGTGGTGTTGAATTTTCCGAAACGGCAGCCGAGATGGCGGTCTGCGTAGCTCTCTCCGGGGCCTTTGCCGAAGAATTCCATGCTTTCAAATCCTCCGTTCAACTCAAAGCGGAAGCCGAAGCGGGGCAGATGCATGTTCATTTCGGCAAGCAGTTTTCTGAATTCTCCGTTAAAGCCGATAACCGCACTTCCGTCGCCGTAGAATCTGTATTCAAGCTTTCCGCTGAGAACGGGCACAACTGCAGGCCCTCCGATTGAAACGGGGCAGGTGATTTTTATGAAGTTATCGGCAGTCTCAACCTCTGCGCCGTAGGTTTTCTGAACCGCCGCCTGCATTGCGGCGCTTCTTCTGTCATCGGCTGTGCCGAACTGATTGTAGCCGTGAGCTTTCCATATTTCAATTTTTGCGGGTGAAGCAAGCATTTCTTTTCCGCCGCAGACGATTGATGAAATACAGCCGTAGGATTTATCGAATTTCCAAACAATATCTCCTGATTTTATCTCAACAAATCTGTCACCCTCGTTGACTTCGGGAAGCTTTGAGATAAACTGAGCTTTTTCTTCCTTAATTGAAAGGTCAAACTGAGCAAAGCCCGCTTCAAAGCCTGCATTTGCCCACTTTTTATCGCTTTTTTCCTTGAAAGAAAGGGTGAGGAAACAGCAATCGCTTTCGGGAACGGAGTCAAAGAGCTTATATTCCCTTGAACTCTGCGGAGCAATATCCGTTTCGTTAATTCTGCCGCTCTTAACGCTCTCGCCGTTAACCTCAAGCGACCATTCAATGTAATAATCGCTCAATGATTCAAAATATCTTCGGTTGAAAACGGTAACAACGCCGTTTTTGTATTCCGATCCGAACTGTTCATAGCCCTTTTTCATGTCTGCAAAGCCGGGTCTGAGCCTGCGGTCGGGGAACACAACTCCGTCAACACAGCAAACATTGTTGTTTGGGTAATCGCCGAAGTCTCCGCCGTAGCGGAAGCCTTTGCCGCCGTTAACGCTGATTCCGTGGTCGGTCAGCTCCCAGAAACAGCCGCCGAAAATCGACGGATATTTTCTGAACATATCGCAGTGAGCGTGAATATCACCCGTTGACATAGAACAGCAGAATTCGCAGAAATAAAACGGCTTTTTGGCGTTCTTGTTTTCGGCATAAGCCTTTGTATAATCAAGAGAAGCGTACATTCTGCTCTCAACATCGGAGATATCCGAATAGTTTTCGCCGATGGGCACCGCCTTGAATTCAAGGTGAGAATTTTCGTAATGAACGATTGCCGAGGGATTGCGGCTTTTGATATATTTTCTCATTGCCCTGTGGTTTTTGCCCGTTCCCGATTCGTTACCGAGCGACCACATAATAACGCAGGGGAAATTCTTGTCCCTTTCAAAAAGTCTTTCCGCTCTGTCAACATAGGCATCTTCCCATTCGTCATCGGTTGAAAGCTTCGACCAGCGCTCCCAATCCCAGGTGTCACGGTATTCAAAGCCCATGCCGTGTGTTTCGATATCGGCTTCGTCGATGACCATAAGACCGTATTCAGCGCACATTTCGAGGAATCTCGGGTCGTTGGGGTAATGAGAGGTTCTCACGGCGTTGCAGTTGCCCTGCTTGATTATGTGAATGTCACGCAGCATATGCGCTTCGTCGGTGTAATATCCCGTTTCGGGGTTTGAATCATGGCGGTTAATGCCGAAAAGCTTTATCGGCTTGTTGTTGAAATATGCAACATTTCCTTTGATTTCAAGCTTTTTGAAGCCTAACTTAAAGGGAATAATTTCACCCGAACAGTAAACAAGCAGTGTGTAGAGCACGGGCTTTTCACTGCTCCAGAGGTCAGGCGAATCAACCGTGAAACCGATTTTTCCGCTTCCTCTTGACGCTTCTTCTCCGTTCGGAGAAATCAGCTTCCATTCCGTCTCCGCTTCGCCGTCAAAAACAATATCTGTGCTGACAGAGGCACGGTCAAGCCCGTCGGACAGCTCGGTTTTGATATATATGTCTTTTATATGATTCTTGCTTCTTTCAAGAATATAAACCTCTCTGAATATGCCCGAAAGGCGGAACATGTCCTGATCCTCAAGGTAGCTTCCGTCGCACCATTTAACAACTACGGCGTCAACGGTGTTTTCGCCGTCAACAAGATAATCGGTGATGTCAACCTCGCTTGTGCAATGGCTGACTTGACTGTATGCGGCAAAAGCTCCGTTTATGAAAAGATAAAAACAAGAGGAAACACCCTCAAAATTTATGTAGTATTTCTTATCTTCTTTTTTTGATAAATTGAATTTTCTGTTATAATGACCTGCGGGGTTCATGTCGGGAACATGGGGAGGATCAAGCGGGAAAGGATAGAAAAGGTTGCTGTAAAGCGGAACATCGTAGCCCTTGCCGAGCTCGGTCTGCCAGCATTTCGGCACGGGGATTGAATCCGTAAACTCGGCGTCAAGAAAATCATCGCCGATGTCCTCAAAGGATTCGTAAAATTTGAAATTCCATTCTCCGCAAAGTGAAATGAATCTGTCCGAATTCTCACGCCTGCCGCCGATTGCGTCGCTTTCACTCCCGTAAGGGATGAAATATGATCTCGGCTTTTCACAGCCTATGTGCAGGGCATTAAGATCTTTATGGTATGCCTTTATCTTCATGGTATCCTCCAATTATTTTTTTATAAATATATCATAGTGCCGTTGCTTTTTCAAGGCAAATCAGAGCTTTTTTGAATTCCTCGGAGCTTATTCCCGAATAATTAATCAGAGCAAGGTGCTCTCCCGCATCTTTCTTGCCGACATAATATTCAGAAAGAAAAGCAATTTTTATTTTTTCTTTGCCGCAGATTTCGGAGATTTCAGAGTCGCTTTTGTCAGTTGCAATTTTCAGAATGAAATGCAGACCCGAATCGGGCTCAAGAATTTCAACACGGTCGGCAATCGGGCTGTTTTCTATCTGAGAAATAATGTCGTCTCTCAGAACCTTATAACGCCGCTTCATGCGCCTGATATGGCGTTCAAAGTAACCCTCTGAAATGAATGTTGCGAGCGTATATTGCTCAAACGCCGCAACGGTGCAAGAATAAAATCCGAGCCTCTTTTCGTATTCACGGGCAAGAGCGGGCGGCAGAATCATGTAGCTGATTCTGATTGACGGAGCGATTGTTTTTGAAAATGTGTTGATATATATAACCTTTCCGTTAGCGTCTGATACCTGCATGGGTGAAATCGGTTTGCCGACAAAGCGGAATTCGCTGTCATATTCGTCTTCAATAATATATCTGCTGTCTTTTTCGGAAGCCCATTCAAGAATTTCAAGGCGGCGTTTCTGCGTTGTGACCGTTCCCGTCGGGAAATGATGGGCGGGAGAAATGTGAACAACATCCGCACCCGAGCGGTAAAGCCCGTCAATGCTGATACCGTCGTTTTCCATGTCAACATAAAGGCAGTCAACGCCGTGAGAGCGGTAAACGGCGGAAATCCGGCTGTAGGATGGATTTTCAATTGCAACCTTTTTGTCAAAGCCCAAAAGCTGAATAATCAAGCCGTAGAGATACTCCGTGCCTGCGCCGATAATGACCTGAGAGGGCAGAACCCTCATTCCTCTGTTTTCGGCGAGGTATTCGCAAATTGCCTCTCTCAGACAGAGAGCGCCGTTATAGGGTACGGGCTCCATCAGCTCACGGCTGTAGTTGAGAGTTACCTCACGCATAAGCTTTGCCCAGACCGAAAACGGAAAATATTTAAGGCTCACGCCGTTTGATTTGAGATTTGCTTCGTATTTAACGGGCGGAGCGGCTTCCTCGCTCCGAGGCTGAGCGAACGGAACGATTCCGACCTGTTCCGCATAATAGCCTTTTTTCTCAACAGAATAAATATATCCCTCCGCAATCAGCAGAGAATATGCCGCCTCAACCGTAACCTTGCTGACTCCGAGATGCTCCGAAAACGAACGCTTTGACGGAAGCTTTGAGCCTGCCTCTATTTTTCCCGAGGTAATGTCGTCTCTGATCATTCTGTAAAGTTGTTCATACAGCGGAGTTTTGCTGTCTTTTTCAAATATATAAGTAAGCATTTTATCACCATCTGGCATTAAATAATATCAGAAAAATGGCACTTGAAACAATGCCACTTTTGATTATACTTGATTTAACAGCAAAAATCAAGTGCGAAACTCAGAGTTCTTATGGGGTTTTGCGAAAGGCGGTTTTACTTGTGAAATTTGAAAAAATCAAAAGTCTCGTTACTGCGGCGCTCTTTGCGGCTATAATCTGCGTTGCAACAGCTGTTGTAAAAATTCCTTCACCTGCAACGGGCGGTTACTTTAATCTCGGCGACTGCTTTGTTCTGCTTGCAGGCTTCTTCCTTGGCCCTGTCTACGGCGGCCTTGCGGCAGGCATCGGTTCGGCTCTGACGGATATTCTCGGCGGCTACATGCAGTATGCTCCCGCAACCTTTGTTATCAAAGCTCTTATGGCTGTTGCGGCATATTTCATTTACAAGGCTCTCAAAAATGCTTTCAAAGGCAAATTTGCATTTGTTGCAGCCATTATTGCAGGCATAGTTGCAGAAACTATAATGGTTCTCGGCTACTTTGGCTATGAAGCTGTCGTTCTTGGCTATGGTCTCGGTGCGGCAGGCAGTATTTTTGCAAATGTTATGCAGGGTGTTGTCGGCGTTGCGGCTTCAACGGCGGTTTCTGTAGTAATAGAAAAGAGCAAAACTCTTTCATCATTTTTCAAAAGGGGATAATAAATTTGGAAAAGCTTTTTGAACAGGCGCAGGCTGCCGCAAGGGAGCTTGCCGAAAAATCGGGCATCAAGAGCGGAGATATCGTTGTTGTCGGCTGTTCCACGAGCGAGGTTATCGGCGAAAAAATCGGAACAAGCGGAACGGTGGAAGTCGCTCAGCAGATTTATGACGGACTTGAAAGCGTTTTCGGCGAAATGGGCGTATATATTGCCGCTCAGTGCTGTGAGCATCTTAACAGAGCAATTATTCTTGAAAAAGATAAAGCGGACGCACTCGGGCTTGAAATTGTCTGCGTTGTTCCTCACCCTCATGCGGGCGGTTCTTTCGCAACGGCGGCATATCACTCGATGAAAAATCCCGTTGCGCTTGAAGAAATCAAGGCGGACGCAGGCATCGACATCGGTTCAACTCTTATCGGAATGCATCTCAAAAGGGTTGCCGTTCCGCTGAGACTTGAAAACAATACCATCGGCGAAGCAAAGCTCACCGCCGCAAGAACAAGGCC
>JAEDKI010000042.1 GCA_016295895.1 Clostridiaceae bacterium
TCGAGAGAATATGTGCGCTTGCGGGCTTGTTGATTAAAAGCTTTTCGGGAATCAAATCATTTCCCCCTCTCTATTATAAAAGAATTTATCTGCATTATAAGTTGAAAAAGGGGAGATGTCAACAGAAAAAACGGTATTTTCCCGATTTCTGTATTTTCGTTTATTTTGCCGAAAATGGGGAACTTTTTTTGGACAAAGTTACTAATTATTTTTTTGGATTTTCAAGGCTTCCGTTCCTGAAAACGGCGGGTGTGACCCCTATGTATTCTTTGAAAATTCTGTTGAAGTGGCTCAGGCTGTCGTAGCCGAGCCTGCCCGATATTTCAAGAGTTGAAAGAGAAGTGTTTTTCAGCAGAATGCAGGCGTAATCGCATTTGATATCCCGCAGATATGCCGCAACGCTCTTGCCCGTGTACTTTTTGAAATATTCAATCATCACGGGAGCGGAGAAACCGCCCATTTTGTAGACATCCGAAGCGGTGCAGGCTATATTTTCGGGTGAATGGATTTTTTCGAGAAGCTCCGTGAACCATTCGGGATAATTCATTTCCGCAATAACTCCCGAACGGTAGACAACCGCCGCCGCATCTGCAATAATTGCGCAGATTGCAGAAGCCTGACTTTCGCCGCCGAAGCGTGAAAGAACATTCAGCTCCCTTGCTCTTGAAACAAAATATTTCAGTTCTTCTCCCGAAAGCTTTGCCGAAAGATATTCTCTGCCGACAAGCTCATCAAACGGTATTTTGAGAGCGTCACAAAGAGCCTTGAACCGCTCGCAAGTAACGCAGAAATTCAGGTGAATGCACCCGCCGTCTCCCGCCTTGCGAAACTGATGGCAATCCTCGGGTCTTATCAGGTATAAAGTGCCTTTTGAAAGCTTTGAGGTCTTTCCGTTGAGCTTATGCACGGCGCTACCGTCGGTGATGATGAAAAATTCAAAGAAATTGTGGCGGTGCAGAGAGGTTTCTTCGGCGCTCCACCAATGAAAAGAAACCTCATTCTTTTTAAAGAACTCGTTGTTGCGAAAGTCAACCGTGCATTCGGATTTAACAGAAGGGCTGTTAAAAAAATCATTATATATTTCCGTGCCCGTCACCTCCCGTGAAATAACTGTTTTCATTTTATAGAATAGCATATAGTCGGTTATTATGCAAGCATATTTGTGCATTTTCAACAAACGGTTAAAAAAATCACATCTAATTATAAAAAAATCGCAAGAAAATAATCCGCCGTTGCTCTATAATGGATTCAGAGGTGATGCTATGGGAATCATCAAAACCAAGCTGACGCATTTTGTGCCTAAAGAAAAGGAAGGTACATATTATACCGTTCCTTTCGATGTGCCGTGCGGAATACGGAAGCTGACGGTCAGCTATTCATATTTCAGAAAAACCAAAGGCATTCTCGGCGACCTGCACCCGACAAACACTATTGATATCGGCCTTGTTGACGAAAAAGGCAGGTTTCTCGGCTGGTCGGGAAGCGCCCACAAAAGCATATATGTCGGCGAATTCGATTCTTCAAACGGTTATCTCTCCGAGCCGATTAACGAGGGGAAATGGGGAATCATAGTCGGCGCATATCATGTTATGCCCGAGGGCGTTGAGGTTACTTATGAATTTGAATTTGAAGAAAAGGGCGAGGAGCTTCTTTTCGGAGATCTGCACGTTCATTCCGACGCTTCGGACGGCGAATTTGATATGTTCACCCTCGGCAAAAAGGCAAAGGAAATCGGTCTTGACTTTTTAGCCGCCGCAAATCACAATAATTATTCCGAAAATCTGAATCTGCCGCATTTGGGGGGATTTACGTTTATCCCCGCAGTTGAGTGGACTCATTATAACGGTCACATGAATTTTTTCGGAGTAAAAGCACCTTTTGAAAATTCGTTTATCGCAAATAATCTTGATGAAATGAGAAAACTCATTCAAAACGCAAGGGGGTTGGGTGCCGTCATCTCCGTCAATCATCCCAAATGCCGTTTCTGCCCCTACAAATGGCAGGATGACGGTAGTTTTGACATGATGGAAATATGGAACGGCCCGATGAGAAAGACAAACACCGACGGCATTGAATGGTGGACTCAGCTTCTTAAAGAGGGCAGGAGGATTCCCGCAGTCGGAGGAAGCGATTTTCACAGAAACAAGTCTTTTGTGTCTCTCGGCAATCCCGTTACAGCCGTCTGGAGCGAATCAAGAAAGGCGGAAGATATTCTAAACGGAATCCGTGAAGGCAGGTGCTTTGTGACCAAAAGCATTGACGGGCCGAGGCTCAGGCTCGGATACGGCGGAGCAAGAATGGGCGAAACCGCAAAGTATTCAAATGAAACCGAAATTGAGATTTCTGCGGAAAAGCTCGGCGGAGCAAAAATCATTCTTGTCACCCGTGACGGAGAACAAACCGTTTTCAAGGGCGGCAAGGATGAATTCAGCGGAAAATTCAAGCTTCCGAAAACAAATTTCGCTTATATAAAAGCGGTCAAGGGCAGACGGCAGACCGTCAAAGCGGTCAGCAACCCGATTTATTTTGAATAATATTACAGGAGGAATATAAAATGAGCAACTCACCAACCACCCTGCAAAAGAGAACCTCGCCGTTCCGCTACGGTATCGGCATGTTCGGAACCTCAATCCCCATCAACATGTTCAAATCCTTTGCGGCGATTTTCTATGTTGATATGCTCGGGCTTGACATGAAGAAATATTCTCTTGTGCTGTTTATCTACACCTTCGTTGACGCAATCGACAACCCCGTTTACGGCTTTCTTTCGGACAGAACGAGAACCAAATGGGGCAGAAGAAGACCTTGGCTTATTATCGGCACTCCGCTTCTGATTCTCGGCTTTCTTCTGTTCTTCAATGTTCCCGCATTTATCGGTGCCGAAAAGAGCAGGCTGTTCATTTATATGCTTCTTATGTATATCATGACGGGCACTCTCGATTCGCTTATCAACGCAAACTACGGCGCTCTGTTCCCCGAAATATTCAAAACCGATGAACAGAGAGCAAAGACAAACGCAATCCGTCAGATCTGTCAGCTTCTTGCAATGGTAATCAGCATCGCTCTGACCCCGATGATTACCGACAAGCTCGGCTATTCCTTAACCTCAATCATCTACGGCGTTATCGCTCTTGCGGTTATTCTTTTCTGCGTTACGGGCTGTCACGAAAACATGGAATATGAAAAGCTCGAAAAGCCCAACCTCATCAGAAGCATTATTGACCTTGTCAAGAACGGCAAATTCTGGCTGTTCGGCATCGTCGGAGCTTGCTACTCTGCGGCATTCGCCCTTATTTCTCAGGCAATACCTTTTTATGTTAAATATACACTCGGTCTTGACGGCGGAGCAACAACGCTCCTGCTCGGAGTTGTTTTTGCGGCGGCTGTCGTTGCTCTCGTTGTATGGTCGTTTGTCATCAAAAAGATCAGCGTTCTGACTGCGTGGAGAATCGGACTTGTCACCATGGCTGTCGGCTTTGTTCCTCTTTATTTCGCTTCATCGATGAAAACCGCAATCCCCATCGTCTGCATCATGGGCGTCGGCGTTGCCGCATGCCTGCTCACAATGGACTGCATCGGCGCAAAAATCATGGATGACGACTATGCACGCCACGGCATCAAGAGAGAGGGCACCATTTCAAGCCTTATCGGCGTTATGAACAGGCTCAACGGACTTTACACTTCGCTTGCATTCTATCTTGCATCCGAGTTCTTCGGCTTTGTTAACGGCGACAACCCCGGCGATAACCCTGCGGCGGCGGCAAAAACTCTGCTCTGCGTGTTCCCCGCCGTTGCCATGGTTCTTGCTTCCGTTTTCTCATTCTTCCTGCATTTCAGAAATGAGAAAAAAGCGGAAAATGCTGAAAAGGCCGAAGTGAGCGTAAATGAATAAGTATCTTATCGTCAGCGCAGACGATTACGGCTATAATCCCGAGCAGACAAAGGCGATAACCGAGCTTTACGAAAACAAGCTTATTACTGCTTCGTCGGTTCTGACCGTTGCGCCCGATGCTGAAAATGCGGCGAAAACAGCGGTTGAAAAGGGCTTTTCGGTCGGAGTGCATTGGACTATTAATTCCGATGGAGAAGAAAATCGCTGGCAGAGCCTGACGGGAGCAGAATCGCTCGGCGACAAAAAAGGGCTTTATCACGGTCAAAAGGATATCGCTCTCCATGCAAAGAGAAAAGATGTCCGTTCCGAAATCGAAAAGCAGATTCTTTTTCTCAAAGAACGGGGCTGTACGGTTGACCATGCCGATAATCATTGCGCCACGCTTTACGGCATAAACGGCAGAAGATTTTTTATTGACGCATATGAGCTTTGCAAAAAATATAATCTGCCTTACCGTTTCCCGAAAACGCCCGGATTCCTTGAAAGACAGCTCGGCAGAGCGATTCCGAAGCCGCTGATGCTTTATTTCAACCATATCGTGTCAGAGGGAACGAAAAGGGGAGTAAAGCTCCTTGATGACCTTGTTTCAAATCCGTGGTCAATGAGCCGTATCAAGGATTATGAAACTCTCAGGAAGTATTATATTGACGCCCTTGACGGAATCGGCGAGGGAGTCACGGAAATGTTTCTTCATCCCGCTTATCCCGCCGATGGTGGAGAGGAATGGAAAAAGAGAGTTTTTGAATTTGAGCTTTTGAAAAGCGGAGACCTGCTCTGCGAAGCCGAAAAGAGAAACATCAAGCTTGTTTCATGGTCGGTTTTTGACAATACGGAAGAATAAAATCATTAAATCGGGGCTGTTCCGTTTGCGGCAGTTCCGATTTTTTTCGCATAACTCCGCCCGACCGTGGCAAAATGTTAGTATCATAATAAAACGGAGGAAAAAGTATGAATGTGACCGGCGGAGAATACGGCAAAATGGCGAAAAAGGCTTCGCCGCCGACAAACAAAATCAAAAACTGCTGTTTTGCCTTTGTAATCGGCGGGCTGGTTTGCGCTCTCGGCGAGGGCTTCGGAATGATTTACGAAAAAATAGGAATCGGCGCAGACGATGTCAAGGCGCTTGTGCCGATAACGCTGATTGTGATTGCCGCCGTGCTGACGGCGCTCGGCGTATTCGACAAAATCGCCTACTATGCGGGAGCGGGAACGATAGTTCCGATAACGGGCTTTGCAAATTCCATTGTTTCCCCCGCCATGGAATTTCAGAGCGAGGGCAAAATTCTCGGCACGGGCGCTCAGATGTTCCGCATTGCAGGACCCGTTCTTGTCTACGGCTCTGCCGCGGCGGTTATTTACGGCGTCATTTACTATATTTTTATGAGATAAATTGCATCATTTTTGCATGGTTCACGGTTCCGTCGGTTGTCCGTCGGAGCCGTGGCTTTTTTGCTTAAAATTGTTTTTGATACGGTGTATTATTTGATTAATTGACAGAATAAGGATAATTTGATATTATTTATTTACAGAAACTTTGGAGTGTGGTGCGGCTGTGAATTACATTGAGAAAGATACTCCCTGCGGAAAAATAAAGGGAATCGAAAATGAAAACTGTTATGAATTCAGGGGGATACGGTATGCCCGTGCGGGCAGATTTGAATACCCGAAGCAGGAAAAGGAGTGGAGCGGAGTTTATGACGCAACCGAATTCAAAGCCTGCTGTTTTCAGCACCGTGCTTTTGAAGAGGACGCAGTTGTTAATCCGTTTTATCACAAGGAGTTCCGCAAAGGGTTAAGCTTTACATACAGCGAGGATTGTCTGTTTCTGAATATCTTTGCTCCGAAAAATGCGGATAAAACGCCTGTTCTGATTTTTATTCACGGCGGAAGCTTCACGGGCGGAAGCTCGGATGAGGGGCATATCAGAGGCAACCGCTTCGGAACCGATGTCGTAACCGTAACGATTAATTACCGTCTCGGACCTTTCGGCTTCTGTGCCCACCCCGAGCTGACCGATGAAAACGGCGTTTGCGGAAATTTCGGGCTTTACGATCAGACCGCCGCAATCCGATGGGTAATTGACAATATATCCGCTTTCGGCGGCGATCCTGACAGAATCACCCTTATGGGTCAGAGCGCAGGCGCAATGAGCGTTGATATTCACCTCAACAATCCTATGCTTAAAGGGCGTATCTCGGGCGCAATAATGCTCAGCGGCGCAGGGCTTCAAAGATGCCTGCTAAAGCCTCTGACAGTCGAAAAAATCAAGCCGTTCTGGGATAAGATAATGCTCAATGCGGGCGTTTCCTCGATGAATGAGCTGAAACAAATCGGCGCAAAAGAGCTTTATTATTCATGGCTCAAGGCGTGCAAAGAGAGCAAGTTCAGCATGCCGTATACTTTCCCCGTTTACGACGGAAATCTTTTGACAAAGGAAAGCTTCAGCATAAAAACCTTGCCTGATATTCCGCAGATTCTCGGCACGACCTGCACGGATATGATTCCGATTGTGCTGGAATGCGTAACCAAAAAATGGGCGAATTATGCCGAAAAGCACAATTCAAAACCCTGCTTTGTATATAATTTCAACAGATGGCTTCCGGGCGACGATATGGGCGCATGGCATGCCGCCGATCTGCTTTATGTTTTCTCAACTCTCGATTTCAATTGGAGACCGTTTGAAGATATTGATTACCGTATCTCGGAACAGCTTGCCGGCGCAATCGTTGCTTTTGTCAGAACGGGGAATCCGAACAACAGGGATGTTCCCGAATGGAGACCGGGCGGCAAAGAGCCGATGAGCTTCAGCGAGAGTTCAGCATGCGAAAGATGGAAAACGAAGGATAATATAAAATTCACTTTTAACGGCAAAGGCAAAACTGTATAGTCTGTTCCAAACAAAAATAAAGTGCAAGGAGAAATATACATGACGGAAGAAAGACAAACTCACGGAATCAAAGCTGTTGATAAAATAGGCTATGCCCTGGGCGACATGGGCGGTCTGCTGACCTTTTCTCTCGTTAATTCATTTCTGACAATGTTCTATACCGACATTCTGGGTATTGCAAACGCATCAATCACCGTTCTGATGCTTGTTGCAAGAATCTGGGATGCGGTTAACGACCCGATGTGGGGCGCATTTATCGATTCACGCCGCCCGACCAAGCACGGCAGATTCCGCCCCTATATTATCGGAGCTTCAATACCTCTTGCCGCTGCGGCATTTCTGATGTTCCTCAAGCTTCCGGGTCTGACCGACGGGCAGTATCTCATCTATGCGTATGTTACTTATATCATTTACGGAATGATGTATACGGGCGTCAACATTCCCTACGGCTCGCTTGCATCCGTCATCACCGACGATGAAATAGAGCGTTCATCGCTTTCTATGTGGCGTTCCGTCGGAGCGGGCTTGGGCGGTTTGCCTGCTCAGATTCTCCTTCCTCTGTTTGTTTATTCAACCGTTGCGGGCGTCAAGGTTCTTGACGGCAAAAAGCTCAGCATGGCAGTCGGCGTGCTTTCCCTGCTGACCGTTGCGGCGTTCTTCATGCATTTCAAGCTCACCAAAGAGAGAGTAACGGTTTCCGAGAGTCAGAGCAAAAGCAACTATAACATTTTCAGAAGCATTAAAATGCTCCTGAAGAACAAACCGTTTCTTGCCCTCTGCGGAGTATCAATGCTGCTGATTTGCTTCCAGATGTATACACAGACGGTTTATAACTATCTTTTCAAAAATTTCTATGAGAAGCCCGGGCTTTACAGCATTGTTACCATATGCACATATCTGCCCATGGCAATGTTCCTGCCGGTTATGAGCAAGCTTGTCCGCAGATTCGGCAAGAAAGAAATATGCAGCGCAGGAATCGCATTTGCGGCGGTTATCAATATCGTTATGTATCTTTTCGGCCATACAGCCCTTGCTTCAAATCCGTATCTTTTCCTTGTCATGACCTTCCTTTCGGGAGCGGGTCAGACCTTCCTCGTTCTTGAAATCTGGGCGATGGTTATGGATGTTATCGACTATCACGAGCTGCTTTCGGGCAGGCGTGAGGAAAGCACGGCATATTCTTTCTATTCGTTCGTCAGAAAGCTCGGTCAGACTGCCGCAGGAGCGGGCGTTCCCGCAATCCTTGAGCTTATCGGCTATAACGGAAAGCTTTCGGTTCAGCCTCCCGAGGTTATCGAAAAGCTTTACGGCATTTCGACCCTTGTTCCCGCAATTATTCTGACTGCGCTGTTCGTTCTGCTTTTCTTCTGCTACAGACTTTCCAAAAATGAGCTTGTGAAGCTTCAGGCAGAGCTTCAGTCTGCCCGCCAAAATCAAGCATAATTTCCTGACGAATAAAAAATCCGAAATCAAAGGGGGTGCGCCCGTGAAAAGAATAAAGCCAAAGGACAGATTTCCCGCCGTATTGGCTCTGACGATGTTCGGCTTGACGGGAATCCTGAAATCTCTCAGGATTGAATCCCCCTCAATCAGAGATTTCATTTTTGTGCTGACAAATGCCGTGTTTCTCGGCATAATAATCTGGTGGATGATTTACACGCAGAGAAGCCTCCTTTCAAAGAAAATGAGAGCTATGATAACGGCGCTCTCTCTGCTGATGATGTTCTATATATTTGTCAGAAACTGTAAATACAGATATTTTTATGAAATTGAAATTGCATGCAGATATCTTTGGTATCTGTATTATCTGCCCCAGCTTTTTGCTCCGCTGATTGCTTTTGCGGTTGCGGACAGAGTCGGCAAAACCGAAGAAAGCAGGCTGTCAAAGGTTTATATCATGCTTTTCGCTGTCGCAGGGGTTTTGCTTCTCGGAATATTGACCAACGATTTCCATCAGCTTGCATTCAGATTTAATCCCGGCTTTGAAAACTGGAACGACGATTACGATTACGGACCGCTGTTTTATGCGGTTGCCGTCTGGGTATATTTCTGGATTTTTGCCGCAGTCGGCTTGCTGAGCTATAAGTGCAAGGCGGTCAATAAAAAAGCAGAATTGGTTCCGATATTCTGGCTTGCCGTCGGCACGGCTTACATAATCTTACTCAGCTTCAAAAGCTCGTCTTTGCCTTTTCAGCTTCCCGAAACGCATTGCTTCATCTTTATTGCGGTTATTGAAAGCTGCATCAGAATAGGCTTGCTCCCGTCAAACACGGGATACCGGGAGTTTATTTCAAATTCAAGCGCCGCCGTTCAGATTGCGGATTCGGGCGGAAATGTTGTTTACAGCTCCAAGAACGCAGTTCCTTTGACTGCGGAGCAGATGAAGCTTGCGGTAAAAGAAACCGTTTATATCGACAAAGACACTCTCCTGCATTCGAAACCGGTCAGCGGAGGAAACATCTTCTGGACCGACGATATTTCTGCGGTTAACAAAATTATCGATGAGCTTATCGAAATCGGTGACGGACTGAACGAAAAGAGCCGTCTGCTCAAAGCCGAGGCGGATTTAAAAGAGCAGCAGGCGAGAATCGAAGAACAGAACAGGCTCTATGACTCGATTTCCGTTCTGGTAAAGCCTCAGCTTGACAGAATTGCGGAGCTTATCGAAAATGAGGGCAGCCTTAACCGCAATATGCCGCTTATCTGCGTGCTTTTGTGCTATATCAAGCGCAGAGCTAATCTGACTTTGATTGCCGACGGTGCGGAAACTCTCGATGTCAGAGAGCTTTTTCTCAGCGTCAAGGAGTCTTCCGAATATCTGAAGCTTTACGGAGCGCCTGCAAGCGTCTTTTGCGACGGAGAATTTACTGCGAGTGCAGAAACCGTTCTGCTTGCCTTCGACTTTTGGCAGGCGGTGATTGAAGCCTTTCTGCCGGGGCTTGAGGCAGTCATGGCAAAGCTTTCGGAAGAAAACGGAGCGTTTGTTATGAAAATAACGGCGGATTGTGAGCTTGAATTTTCCTTGCCCGAAAAGCTTCGTGACAGAATTGAAAATGCAAAAGGGGAACTGCGCTCCGTAAGCGAGGACGGAACACGGTTCATAACGCTTATTCTGCCGAAAGGCGGTGACGGAAAATGAGAACTTTTTTTGAACTGCCGGACTTGCTTGTTGCGCTTATTATCACCGCCTTCGGTGCTGTTATGGCGGCGGATCTTTACGGCGTTATCGTTTGTTCGATTTATAAAGTTAAACTTCGCAATTCGATTTTTCCTTATGCGCTGTTTGCGGCGTCGTTTCTGAGCCTTTTTGTTCTGATAGGTGGCCATGGCGTCAAAGACGGTGAATATTATTTGTTATCTGTTTATGATTTTGCAAATTCTCTGCCTGCTTTTGCCGTTGTTTCGGCTTTGTTCGTTCTGGCGGCGCTCTCCTGCGTCCTGTTTATCCTGTCAGGCAGATGGAGAAAGAACAACATAACTCCCATGTCAATCAAAGAGGGCGTTGACAAGCTCCCGACGGGTCTTTGCTGTTGCAACGAAAACGGCGTACCGAAGCTTGTCAATCACAGAATGGACGATTTTTGCCGCATCATAACGGGTCAGCCGCTGTTTGACGGCTCGGAATTGTGGAACAGCCTCAAAAGCGGAGAAACCGTCGGAGGAAGCTATGCGGTAACAAAAGGTGAAAAGCCGATAATACGCTTGCCCGACGGCGAGGTCAGAAGCTTCAGCAGAAACAAAATGACGGTTGACGGAAAAATTATTTACGAAATAACCGCCGCAGACATTACCGAGCAATACGCTCTGAGCTGTCAGCTTCAGGAATATAACGAGGGCTTGTCTCAGGTGAACGCCCGACTCGAATATTACGGCGAAACCATAGCGGATATGACAAGAGAGAAAGAAATACTTGCCGCAAAAGTCAGCATTCACGACAGCCTCGGCAAGGCTCTGCTCGCTTCAAAGCGTTATATTGAGCAAGGCGAAGCCGCAGTTGATACAAAAATTTTGCTCAATATTCTCAGAAGCAGTGTTTCGCTTTTGAGAAACGAATCCGACGCCGAGGGTGAGGAAAGCTCGCTTGACGAGCTTTATGAAGCCGCTTCGCTGATGGGGATTACTCTGACCGTCAATGGCGATATTCCCGAAAGTGACAGCAGAATAATGAGATTTATCATGAGCGGAGCGAGGGAATGCCTGACGAACGCCGTTCATCATGCCAAGGCTGAAAATCTTGAAATAAGCGTTGAGAAAAACGGAGCATATTATATCATTGAATATAAAAATGACGGCGTTCCTCCCGACAAAAAGGTGGTTGAGGGCGGAGGACTTTCGTATCTTCGCCGCAAGGTTGAAAATGCGGGCGGAGAAATGCAGATAAGCTCTGCACCGAGATTTGTTCTGAAATTGAAAATTCCCGAAAAGGAGGCGCTGTTCGGTGATTAATGTTATGGTTGTTGAGGATCAGGCGATGCCGAGACAGCTTTTTGAATCGATTATCGCATCAAGCGGCAGATACAGCCTTGTTCATTCAATAAAAAACGCCGACATGGCGGATATTTACTGCGAAAAGTCTGAAATCGATCTTATTCTGATGGATGTTTGCACAGCCATGAATTCCAGCGGGCTTGAAGCGACAAAAAGGATAAAATCGAAATATCCCGTAATAAAAATTATAATTGTTACCTCCATGCCCGAGGTATCGTTCATAAAACGGGCGAGGGAAGCGGGAGCGAACAGCTTCTGGTACAAGGAAACCGACGAACACACCGTTCTGGAGATAATGGACAGAACAATGGCGGGCGAATCGGTTTATCCCGACAAAACTCCCGTTGTCAGCTTCGGAATAACCGACAGCGGCGATTTCAGCGACCGAGAGCTTGAAGTGCTCCGTGAGCTGACGAGCGGCGACACGAACGCCGCCATCGGAGAACGGCTCGGAATGTCGCAGTATACCGTGCGTGATTATATTCAAACCATGCTTGAAAAAACGGGTTTCCGCTCAAGAACCGAGCTTGCGGTCAAAGCCCGTGAAAGCGGATTGGTTATTCTTGACCGCCGTGACATATAAAAAACAGCAGAGGACGCCGATAAACGCAATCCTCTGCTGTTTTTTTATATATTCTTTTCGAGCATCAGCACATCATAGCCGTCAAGTATGACCGAACCGCCGAGCGTTTTGCCCGTTAGCTCGTCTTTCATCTCATTTTCAAGCCTGATGCTGACGGGACGGTCTTTCATATTGACTGCGAAAATGTATTCTTTATCCTCACAAAGTCTTGAAGAAACAATGATCCCGTCGTCAGCCTCGACGAGCGGTTTTATTGAAAATTCGTCTTTAATCAGCTTTGCGAGAGCCTCATAAAAATAAACATCGTTGCCGTCGGTTGCGTAAAGCACGGCATAGCCCTTGCCGTATTTACGGATTGTGACGGCGGGAGTGCCTTTCAGCCTGCCGCTTGTGAAAACAGCCGCCGATTTTGCTTCTCCGGGCTTTAAGCGGAACAGCTTTCCGTTAATTTTCGCTCTTGTTCCGTCGGGGAACTCAACCTCGGCAGGTTCGCCCGTCTGCTTTTCAAGCTTTGCCGCAGATATGTTTTCCGTGACATTTGCTGAGCATAAATCGGCAAAAAGTCCCGGTTCAAGCATTTCTCTCATGCGGTTGAATTCGTCTCTCGTGCCGCATTCCGTGTTCAGAACGGCAATACCGCCGTTTCTGACGAAATCCTCAATCTTTTTCGCCTGTTCGGGAGTCGTTATTCTGTGATCAGGCATAACTATCACTTTATAGGGGGACAGATCGTCCTGAATACCGATGACATCGACATTTGTCGCAAGTTTGTTCTTAAAACCGCCGTATGCGTTAAAGAATTCCTCGTCATACGGGCCGTCAACAACCCAGCCCTCCGTTCCCCAGCTGTTTTCGTAGGAATACAGAGCGGCAACCTCTGAAACGGTTTTGGATTTTGCAAATTTCGGATAATGCTCACGAAGCTCCGATGCAAGCCTGCGGAGAACGGGCTCCGTGTTCTCTCTGTATTGCTTGTCACGCCCTAAAATGCTTTCATACGCCTGCTCTGCGCCGCCTATGGGCGAACGCCATTCAAAGAATACCGTTGCGAAAGCTCCGTGAGAAACATTCAGCCATGTCTGCGCTCTGATAACGTCTGCCGGAGTGTTTGCGTCGGGCAGGGGAGTTTGCTCCGCAACGATAAATTGATGCTTTCCGCAGGAGAGACGGCGGTCAAAGCTGTGCTCCATGCTTGCTCTGAGCTGAACACGGTAGTTTTCGCCGTTGGGCTGACCGACATAATTATCCCAGCCCGCATAATCAAGATATTCACTGCCCTCAAAGCAGTTGACCGACCAGTTTGCACCCGGCCAGTTGGTGTAAAGAAAACGGTTCGGCGAATGGCGGCGGACTGTTTCCGCTTCCATTCTCAAAAGTCTGTTAAAAGTGAACGAAAAATATTTTCTGTAGTCAAGGCGGATTTC
>JAEDKI010000043.1 GCA_016295895.1 Clostridiaceae bacterium
TGGGTCTGGCGCTTTTAATCAACAAGGTAACGCACTGCAAAAAGTACTTCAAGGTGGCATTTTTTGTTCCGGTTGTTATGTCGCTTGCCGTTGTTTCGACTTTGTGGATTCAGATTTTCAGCCCCGAGGGTATTTTAAACTCTTTGCTCGGCAATCTCGGAATTGCCCCTCAGCCGTTTATCAACAGCGCATCCCAGGCTCTCCCGTCAATTGCAATCATGAGCTCCTGGCAGGGCATGGGCTACCAGATGATTATTTTTCTCGGCGGCTTGCAGGCAATCAACCCCGCACTTTATGAGGCTGCCGAGATGGATCACGCAAGCGGCTGGAAAAAGTTTAAAGATATAACTTTGCCGGAGCTGAAACCGCTTTGCATTTTCGTGTTCATCACCATTACAATCGGTGCGTTCCGTATGCTCGTTCAGCCGATGATTATGACGGGCGGCGGACCGTCCCACTCAACCTACACCATGGTTTATGACATATACGAAACCGGTACGGTAAACTGGGAAATCGGTCTGGCTTCAACAATGTCAATTGTGTTTGCGTTCTTTGTCATGATACTGACGGTCATTCAGACCGTTGTCACAAGGGAAAGGAGGAACAAGAATGCTGACAAAAAGAAAAAAGATAGGTAATTGGATTCTCGTTGCCGTTTTAATTGTGCTGTCGTTATTTTTCTTGTTTCCCGTCATCTGGATGCTGGCAAACTCATTTAAGCCCGACGCACAGATTACAGCCGATATGAATACAGCGGCGGCTTTTATTCCTCCTTCGTTAAACGGAAATTTTTTTGATAACTATATTTCAATTCTTACAAACACAAGCTTCCTTCGATATATGCTTAACACTCTGTTTTATGCCGCCGTGCTGATTGTTTTGGGAGTCATCGTAAACGGTCTTGCAGGCTATGCCCTTGCCAAAATCAAATTCCCGTTCCGTGAACGCTGGCTTTTGATTATCATGCTTCTGATGATAGTTCCGATGGAAACAATTATCACAATTCATTTCTTGTTCGTGGCAAAGCTCGGTCTGTTGAACACCGTTATCGGCTATATTCTTCCGATGATTGTAAATCCGTTCAACATATTCTTGTTCAGGCAGGTGTTTATCAGCTTGCCCGACGATATTTATGAAGCTGCTCAGCTTGACTATTGCAGCCCCATCAAATATTTCTTTACAATGGTTCTTCCCATGTCAAAGAGCGTTGTTGCCACTGTCAGCGTATTCACTTTTCTGAATGTTTGGAATGACTACCTCTGGCCGTCGCTTGTGTTTACGTCAAGTGACCTTCTCACGGCACAGATAGGACTGAACGCCATCACCTCAAACGAAAACACAACCATGGGTCAGACGCTTGCCGTCATTACGCTGATTACAATCCCGGTTATCATTATTTACTCGTTCTTCTCCAAGCAGATTGTAGAGGGCGTCGTTTCAACAGGCTCAAAAGAGGGCTGAGTTTTTAAAGAAAGGGTATCATTATGAGCTTTATAGAATTAAAACACATCGGAAAGAAATATGCCAATTCCGAAAAGAATGCCGTAACAGATTTTAATCTTGAAATCAACGAAAAGGAATTTATCGCCTTTGTAGGGCCGTCCGGCTGCGGCAAATCGACCACTCTGCGAATGATTGCCGGATTTGAGGAAATAAGCGAAGGAGAATTGTATATTGACGGCGTAAAAATGAATGAGGTTGCGCCGAGAGACCGAGGCATATCCATGGTTTTTCAAAACTATGCTCTTTATCCGCACATGACGGTGGAAAAGAACATATCCTACGGACTGAAAAACATGAAAGTTCCCAAGGATATCATCAAGAAAAAGGTTGATTGGGTAATTGATATTTTAGGGCTTGAAGAGTACCGATACAGAAAGCCGAAGAATCTTTCTGGCGGTCAGAGGCAGCGTGTTGCCCTGGGCAGAGCCATTGTCAAGGATCAAAAGGTGTTTCTGATGGACGAACCCTTGTCAAATCTTGACGCAAAGCTGCGTGTAAGCATGAGAAACGAGATCAGCAAGCTGCATCGCAGCCTCGGCAGCACAACGATTTATGTTACCCACGATCAGGTTGAAGCCATGACCATGGCAGACCGCATTGTTATTATGAAGGACGGTGTTATTCAGCAGATCGGCAAGCCTATGGATCTGTATGAACATCCCCAAAATAAATTTGTGGCAGGCTTCATCGGCTCACCTCAGATGAACTTTTATGATGTCACCGTAAACGGCGATGAAATATCTTTTGCTGACGGAAGCAAAATGACCTTGCCGAAAGCAACGGCTGAAAAGCTTTCTTCTCATAAGGGAGAGCTTATTCTCGGAATCCGTGGCGAGGATATAAAGTTTGACAGTCAGAACATTGATGTTTATAAGCAGAACAGTCAGCAGGCTGTTATTGAAAACACGGAAATCATGGGAAATGAAAACAATCTGTACTTTAATTTCGGCGGCTCACAGACCGTAGCAAGAGTATCAAAGTATGAGGTTTGTCAGATAGGCGATCAGGTTGAGTTCGTTTTCATGCCGCATAAAATGCATTTCTTCGACAGGGAAACAGAAATGTCGATATAAAAGGTTGTGATCAATATGGACAAATTGGAAATGGCAAACAGCTATATTGAAAAAAACAGGTTGCCGAAAGAACAAAGACCCGCTTTTCATGTTACGGCTCCGATCGGCTGGATTAACGATCCCAACGGATTTTCGGAATATCGGAATCAATATCATCTGTTTTATCAGCACCACCCTTACAGCGACGCATGGGGACCGATGCATTGGGGACATTGCACATCACATGACTTTGTGAAGTGGGAGGAGCTGCCGGATGCGCTTGCCCCTGACGAAAGCTATGATGAATACGGCTGCTTTTCGGGAAGTGCGCTTGAAACAGAAGAGGGACACGCTCTGGTTTACACCGGTGTTACCGAAAAAGAGGAAAACGGCAAAAAGAGCGTTTTTCAGAATCAGTGTCTTGCATTCGGCAACGGAGAAACCTACAAAAAATTTGCAGGCAACCCCGTTATCGACGGCAATCAGCTTCCTGAGGGCTTCAGCCGTGAGGATTTCCGTGACCCGAAAATATGGTTCGATAACGGCTTTTATTTCCTCGTTGCGGGAAACAGAAAGAGCGACGGTTTGGGACAGGTCGTTTTGTTACGTTCACCGGATTTAAAAGAATGGCAGTATGTAACGGTGCTTGCGAAAAATGACGGAACTTACGGCACGATGTGGGAATGCCCGGACTTTTTTGAGCTTGACAACCAAAATGTGCTTATCGTGTCTCCGCAGGATATGAGAGCAGTTGAAAACAAGTTTTATAACGGAAACCATGCCGTATACTTTCTTGGTCAGTACGACAAAACCAACTGTCAATTTGATTGTAAAGAAGGCGTTATGCTCGATTTCGGAACGGACTTTTATGCGCCTCAGACGCTTTTGACAAATGACGGCAGACGCATTATGATCGCATGGATGTATTCCTGGGATATCAATATCAAGCCCGCAGAGCAAAGATGGAACGGTATGATGACAATTCCGAGAGAGCTGAGCATCATTAACGGCCACCTTTATCAGCGTCCCGTGCGTGAGCTTGAAAATTACCGTGCAAATCCCGTTATATATAAAAATGCGACCATTTCGGGCGAAGTCAGCCTCCCTGGAATCAAGGGCAGAACCGTTGATCTGGTTGCTGAAGTGCTGTCAGGTGATTTTGAAAAGCTTTCGATTCACATTGCGCACAATAAGGAATATACATCCTGCTTTACTTACAATAAAGCAGAGCAAAGCATTGAGTTTGACAGAACGTATTCCGGCATGAGAAGAGACTATGTCAGCCAAAGAAAGATTAAGATTGACAATCCGCAAAGCACCTTGAAGCTTCGTATGATCCTCGACAAATACTCGGCGGAGCTTTTCATAAACGACGGATGTCAGACCTTCAGCACAACATTTTACACACCGCTTGAAGCGGATGAAATCGTATTCAGGTGCAACGGAAAATCGATATTGAATATTGAAAAATTTGATATTCAGGTTTAAAGGGAGACAGGATAATGAAAAATTACGATGTAACCGCCCTCGGTGAGCTTCTTGTCGATTTTACCATGAACGGCATGAGTGCGCAGCAAAATCAGCTGTTTGAAGCAAACCCCGGCGGAGCACCCTGCAATGTGCTTGCCATGCTTCAAAAGCTCGGCAGAAAAACCGCTTTTATCGGCAAGGTTGGCAATGATTCGTTCGGCAACATGCTGAAGGACACCGTAAACCGTCTGGGAATCAATACCGACAATCTGCTTATGGATGACAAAGTGCCGACAACGCTCGCCTTTGTGCACACAGCACCTGACGGTGACAGAAGCTTTTCGTTTTATCGGAATCCGGGCGCTGATATGATGCTCAGAGCAGAGGAGGTCAGCACCGGGCTGATTGCCGATTCAAAAATATTTCATTTCGGCTCGCTGTCTATGACAGATCAACAAGCTGAAGAAGCAACAAAGACGGCTGTTGAGGCGGCTAAGAATTCAGGCGCTCTTATCTCCTTTGACCCGAATCTCCGTCCCCCTCTGTGGGACAGCCTTGACAGAGCCAAGGAAAAAATACGGTTCGGTTTGTCCCAATGCGATATTCTGAAAATTTCGGACGATGAGATTGAATTCTTAACGGGCACCAAAGATATTGATGAGGGTATTGAGCAAATCAGAAAAAAGTATGATATCCGTCTTGTGTGCGCCACGATGGGCAAAAGAGGAAGCAAGGCGTATTATCGGGACATCAAAACACAGTGTCCGACATTTCTGGAAGTCAGAACCATTGAGACCACGGGAGCCGGCGACACCTTTATGGCATGCGTGCTTGACGCCGTTCTCAGAATCGGTCTTGACAGCTTTGACGAGCGGAGCTTATCCGAAATGCTTGAATTTGCAAATGCGGCGTCGTCAATTATTACGACCCGAAAGGGCGCACTTAAAGTGATGCCCGAAAAAAGCGAAATTTTAAAACTTACAGAAGAAAGGAAGAACAGTCATGCTTGATACGTATGTTTCTTTGGGAACAATCGAAAGCGTAAAAAAATTCGTAACAAAAATCAGTGAATTTGACGAGGATTTTGAGCTTATATGCGGAAAGTATGTAATAGATGCAAAATCGATTCTCGGTATATTCAGCATTGATTTGTCAAAGCCTGTGTTACTGCGAATCAACGCAGAGGGAGAAAGACTTGAGCAAATCAAAAAAGCGGTCAAAGAATTTGAGGCTTAAAAAGATGAAGTAAGCTCAATATTTTCATATTTCACATGCCAAACCGTTGAAAGCGTTGATATATAACGATTTCAGCGGTTTTTTATATCAAAGATTCTATTGTTTTCCGAATTGATCTATCGGACAAAAAAATGAAAAACCGACGGAGAAACGCATCTATCCAAGATTTACAAACAAAAACAATTCAGCGGCTTGCAGGGTTCTCCCCTTTCAAGCCGCTGAAATATTATTATTTTATTTCATATGCGTACGGTATTGATGCACTTGCGCCTTTTCGGCTGACGGTTATTGCCGCCGCCTTTGATGCGAAGCTTACCGCATTATGAATGCCCTCTTCCTCCGAGAGCTTTACGCAAAGTGCGCCGATGAAGGTGTCGCCCGCAGATGTCGTATCAACAACATTTGCGTTTTCGGCGGGATGCTCAAATATTTCCTCACCGACATTATAAACGCATCCCTTTTCACCGAGAGTTATAATTACGGTTCCTACACCTTTGCTTTTGATAGCCTTTATTGCTCTTTCGGCATCCGCTTTGCTTCTGACCTCAATCCCCGTCAGAAGTTCTGCTTCGTGCTCGTTCGGAATCATTATATCCGTTGCCGCAAAAAGGCTGTCAGGCATTTCTTTCATCGGAGCGGGATTGATAACAACAGCCGTTCCGCCTGATTTTGCAATTTCCGCCGCTCTCGCAACGGACTCTGCGGGGATTTCAAGCTGCATAATAAGGAAGTCGGATTCTTTGATTAAGTCCGCTTTTTCCTCTATTAACTCGGGGGTAACAATTCCGTTTGCGCCCTCGTTCAAAATAATGAAATTGTCACCGCCGACAACGGTTATACTTGCCGTGCCCGTTGAAACCTTATCAGAAACAACGCCCTCAAATCTGATGTTATTCTGTTTGAAATTTCCGAGAAGTGTTTCTCCGTAGGCGTCTTTTCCCAGCGCTCCGATAAAGCTTACCGAGCCTCCGAGCTTTGCGGCGGCAACCGCCTGATTAGCGCCCTTTCCTCCGCAGTTGAGCGAAAAGTCATAGCCCGTGACGGTTTCACCGAGCTTCGGCATACGGTCGGTGAAAATAGTCAAATCCATATTTGCGCTGCCTATTACAAGAATATTTTTCATCAGAATAACCTCATTCAATATGCTTCAGCGTTGCTTTTGCCATCTCGGAAATACTTACCGTTCCGACGCCGAAAATCGAGGTATGAATCTTATCGTTTACGGGCTTTTTCCACTCCTCGCCGATGCCGTCAATGCCGTTTCTCATGCCGAGAACCGAACCGACGGTTGCGCCGTTGCAGTCGGTGTCAAAGCCTGTTTCGACCGCCATGCAAATTGATTTTCCGAAGTCTCCCCCGCCGTAAAGCAAAGCGGCGGCAACTATCATTGCGTTTGAAACCGTGTGGCACCATCCGTGACCCGAATATTCATCGAATAGGGTATGAATTTTTTTGAATTCGTCTGCCTGAGGCACTCCGCTTCTATAGTCTTCAAGCACGCCGGCAATTGCTTCATAAAGCCTTGAAGAAGCGGGAATCTGAGCAATACCGCCGAGGATGATGTCCTCAATGCTGTCCGTAACTGCTGCGCAGGCAATCATCGCAGAAGCAAACATTTCGCCGTAAATTCCGTTTTTGATGTGTGAAATGCTCGCATCTCTGAACGCCATATCCGCCGCCTGCTCGGGTTTGCCGGGATTGATATAGCCGAAATAATCGCCTCTTATCTGAGCGCCGATCCATTCACGGTATGGGTTCTCGTTAATTGCCGAAATCGGCGGCTCATAGCCCTTGATAAAGTTCTGAAAAGCCACTCTTTCGGCTGTAAAATAAGCATTTATCGGCTGATATTTTATCCATGCTTCGGCAACATCGGCAGGCTTAAAATCTCTGCCGTAATCGTTGATTATTTTCTGAGCAAGAACAACATAATTTGTGTCATCGTCAACGGGCATTCCGTCAACGGTGTCAGCATATGCCTTGCCACGAAGCTGAAATTTGAAATTTTCGCACATTTCATCGGTTATATCGGTGCTCAGAATATATCTGTGCATGGGATAGTTCCCGCTATGTTTAAGCAGAGGTACAAGTTCGTCGGTTCTTATGCACTCAACAGGCTTACCGAGCAGACATCCGCAGGCTCTTCCCATCCATGCGCCGTGAATTTTGCTTTCAAGAGTTTTTTCATCAAGAGAATTTTCCTTGAAGCTATGCTCTTTTCTCAACACTTTTATTTCATCAAGAGTTGACGGCTCGTTATATTTATAATCGTCTCTGATTTTTGCCGAACGGACTATTTTCTGAATAACATCGGCAAAATCTTTCTTAATCCCGGTATTTTCAAGCTTTGAGACCGCTTCAAATAATTCTTTGTATTGTTCAATGCACAGCCCCTCATCGATACACTGCGCATATTCAACCATAATATCGTTCGCATACGATGCCCACGAATCGAGCTTTTCATAATTCGGTTTTATTTTCAAATTAATCATCCTTTCACGGTATATGCGCTCAGGATATCAACGCTCCGATAATGATATTGATATACATAATGAATCTTGAATAAGCGGAGACGATAAAGCCGCAAACGCTTGAAAAGCCGTTTGTCTGAGCTCCGTAGCCCGGAACCGTTCCGCTGATATTATTAACGCCGTCGTTATCTTCGCCGAAGGCTTCAATAACTACCGAAATAACAGCCGCAGCAAAGCGTTCAGACGGAGTTGAGATGCCGAGAGAAGCTATCTTTTCGCTTAAGCCCGTTCCGCTCAGAACCGCATCCGCAGCAGATGACAGGAAGCTGTCGGTTTTTCCTCTTATTATTCCTCTGAGCGCAACCTTAGCCGCACCGAGAGCAATCTTTGCTTCAACGCTGTTACTGCCATAGATTTTGTTGCCTGCTATATAATTCAGCGACACCTCGCCCGCCATATCCCAAACTGTGCTGTATTTACTGCCAGGAATGTTAACTCCGCATTTCTCGGCAAGCTCGCTGACGCTGTTTTCTCCGTAAAGAGGCATATCGAACAGATTGTTTACTGCTTTGCAGGAATCGTCAATAAAGCCGTAAATCGGGCTACTCTCGCTGATTCCGAGACCCTCTGCAGAAATCATCTTTTTTATATCGTCAATGTTTTCTTTTTTCTGCTTTTCAGCCGCAAATGCGAAAAAATCGGTTGCCATTGCATTAAGGCGTTCTTCGGAATAGCCCGAAACAACGGAGCTGAGTGCATCGGTATCGATACTGTTGACGGTCTTCATTTCATAGCTTATGGCTTTATCCGTGAGGCTGAACTGCCTGTACTGCAAAGGATACTGCGAAATTGCGGCAGAGCAGAAATCATAGATAACATTGCCCGACGGGCTTGTATAAGAAACGGCATCTGCATTGTGAGTATGTCCGGTGAAAACCAGCTTGATTCCCCAATCAGCAAACAACGAAGCATATGTTCTCGGTAAAGGAACAATATATTTATCCTGAGTGATAAGCTCCAAAGGCATATGTTCAAGCAGATTATGGTGCATTATCAGAATAGGATATCTTCCGCTGTCGGTTATTGCCTTTGCCTGCTTTCTGACCCAATCCACTCTCTTGTAATCAACTCCGCAGGTAAGATGATACTGCTCATCACAGCTGTCAAGGGCTATCAAGCCGTATTTGTCATTGAGATTGACGGCGTATGAACAGCAGCTCTCGTCAACCGAAAAAGCCTTATCATAGCCGAATTCATAATAAACCTCTCTGAACTTTGCAGAATCCGTGAAGGTATCAGTGCCGTTATCATGGTTGCCGTTGATAACATAGACCTGTTTGCCCGTTGCCTGCTCAAAATCTCTGAACTTCTGAGCCAATGCGTAATGATCCTCAACAAAATCTCTGCCGTAGGTTACAAGGTCGCCTGAGAGCAAAACGAAATCACAGCCGTCATCCTCAGCACATTGGCGGAGAAATTCATCGATAATAAAACCGCTCTCGTGCTGATACTTTTTCCCCTCGATGTTTGAACCGAAGCTTTCGGCAACAACATAATCATCGGCATTCGGAAGCGGATGAACATAATGAAGGTCCGTTGCAACCGCAAATCCGCAGGAATCATCTGCGGCATATGCAGAAACACAAAGTGAAGAAATAAATATTAACAGAGCGATTGATAAACATAATAATCTTTTCATGGCTTTTATACACCTTTCAGTTTTTTCTTATTCACTTTATCATAAATGTCTGTTGGATTCAATGTATCCTGTATCACTACAATAAAAACGGCTTGCATCGGTTGATACTCCGACACAAGCCATTGCCGGTATTCAGTTCATGTTCAGGCAGTTTCTTTAAGCTCTCTCTCAAGCCAGATGCAACCGATATCCATAGCGTTATAAATACCAATACGCTCGGCTTTCTTGACAATCTTGTCTTTCATTCTGACCTCGGGGTCGGTTCTGACAAGCTGAACAACTACCCTGCCCGCAACCTCAACGCCTTTGACCTCACGGGTGCTTGTTATCTGCATGATAACAACATAGGGATCGCTCATGTAGCCGTAATAAATTGTTTTGCCGTTTCTGACAAGAGGTCTGCCCTTATACATAAGAAAGTTATTTTTCTTTGCCATAAATATTGCTCCTCCAAGTTATTATTTTATTCCGAGATAGCACTTTACCATCGCTTGAAGAAGCTCGTCTCTGTCGAGCCTTCTGACAAGGCTGCGTGCATTGTTATGGGTCGTTATATAGGTCGGGTCCTCGGAGAGGATATAGCCGACGATCTGGCTGATTGAGTTGTAGCCCTTTTCGTTCAAGGCCTCATAGACGGCAAGAAGATTCTTTTTCATCTCCGCTTCATTTTCATCCTTAATCGAAAATTTGATTGTCTTATCAGTCATTTTCGGTCACCTCCGTACCATCATATTATATAACACCTTTCAAAATAAAACAATGCTTTTTTTGAAAAAGTTACCGGATATTAATAATTTAATTTCAAATAAGCATTTTATGCTCTTAATGTTACGCCGATTTTGCCGAGATTTGCAAGAATTTCATCAATCCAGCCCTGAACCTCTTCCATTTCGAGCGTTCTGTCCATAGCCGCAAAGACAAGGCGAACGGTGATGCTTCTGAAGCCGAGCTTCTCATAGGTATCGATTACCCTTGCGCTTTCAAGCTCCGAAAGGCCGAGAGTCTCCCAGCAAGCGGCGATATCCGAATACTTGATATTCTCGGGAATAACGATTGAAAGGTCATAATAAGTAGACTGCTGAGTGCTCGGCTCTCTGAAAGCGATTGCGCTCGCATTTATTGCGCTGAAGTCGCCGAGATCAATTTCAAAGCAGACTGCCGCCGCAGTTTTGTCAAGCTTTGAACGGTTGGCGGGATGAAGGGCGCAGAGAACGCCTACCTTTTCGCCGTCAATGAGAATTTCGGCCGTATTCTTCGGATGCTGCCATGCATGAACGGGAGCAATCTTGTTATAACGGGCTTCTTTCTGCTTGACGGTGCCGACAATGCAGTTGATTATCTCAACAGCCTTGAAATAGAGCGATTTTTCGTTGCCGCTCTTATCGTAAAGCACAACTCCGAGACGCTTACGCTCGTTGCACATTCCGTTTTCGTCAGTTCCGTCAACGACTCTGCCTGCCTCAAATATTCCGAATTTTTCGGCAAAATCCTTGTTCTCCTGAGTCATTGAAAGCAGGGTCGGGAGCATTGAATTTCTCAGAACGCCGTTTTCGGAGCTTTCGATGTTGAGAACCTTGACATTATCCTCAACCTCAATGCCGAGCTTCTTAAACTTTCTGCCGTCGCACCAGATATAGGAATGAACCTCGTGCAAGCCGTATTTCTTAACAAGAATATCCTTGATTTCAGCGTCCTCAAGCCTTGCATAATCGTTGGGAACGGGCTTTAACGGGCTGTTGGTGGTTGCGATTTCAAAGTTATCGTAGCCGTAGATTCTTGTTATTTCTTCGATGATATCGGCTTTAATCGTGACATCCTTCGTTGCTCTCCACGAGGGAACCTTAACGGTATAATTGCCGCTTTCACACTCTACACCGAAGCCGAGAGAAACAAGAGTTTTCGTTATCTGCTCGTCGCTGATGTCGATACCCGTGTAACGGTCAACATATTTTTTATCAAAAGAAAGAGTGATTTCGGGATATTTCCTGACATACTCGTCTGTGAGCTTTGAAGCAACTCTTGCGCCCGAATCGATGTCCTTGACAAGCTTTACGAATCTGCCGACCGCCGCAAGGGTCAGCTCGGGATCGAGCATTTTTTCATATCTTGCGCTGGCGTCGGTTCTGTGGCCGAGCCTTGAAGAAGATTTGCGGATGCTTACGCCGTCAAAGTTTGCGGATTCAAGCACAACAGAGCCTGTATCTTCAATGATTTCGGATTCAAGACCGCCCATGATTCCCGCAATGCCGACGGGAGTGTCGCCGTTGCAGATCATCAGGGTTTCTTCATCAATGGTTCTTTCAACTCCGTCAAGGGTTTTGAACTGCATTTTCTCCTTGGGGGTTGTAACAACAATATTATCAATGGCGTTGCCTGCGAATGCGTGAGTCGGCTGACCGATTTCAAGCATGATATAGTTTGTGACATCGGCAAGCAGGTTAATGCCTCTCATTCCGCAGTAATAAAGGCGGATTCTCATATCGAGCGGGCTCTTGTTCTTGGTTATATTATCCATCTTGATGCAGGAATATCTGTAAACAAGGTCTTTTCTGCCGATGGTAACATCAACCTTTTCATCGCCGTCATAGGAGAGATCGCCCAGCTCAAGAGGTTTAAGCTCTCTGCCTGCAAGGGCGGCAAACTCTCTTGCGATTCCGTAGTGACCCCAAAGGTCGGGGCGGTTGGTGAGGGATTTATTATCAACCTCAAAAATTATATCGTCAATGGGATAGATTGACTTTATATCCGTGCCGTTTTCAAGCGACGGGTCAAGCACCATGATGCCCGAATGGTCGTCGCTGATGCCGAGCTCTTTTTCAGAACAGCACATACCCTCGGATTCATATCCCGCAACGCTTGCAACCTTGATTTCACCTGCGCATACTCTGCCGCCTGCAAGAGCAAGAGCGACTTTCTGACCAACGGCAACATTCGGAGCGCCGCAAACGATATTGCAGACCTTGCTGCCTGCGTCAACCTTCAGAAGATGAAGCTTATTTGAATTGGGATGGTTCTCAACCGAAAGAATCTCGCCGACAACAACATTCTGAACATCGGCGCCTTTTTCAATTATATCCTCAACCTCGGCGGTTGCAAGAGTGAAGCTGTTGATAAGCTTTTTAATATCCAGACCGTCAAGGTCAACATAGTCTTTTATCCAATTAATTGAAACAAACATTGTTTATGCCTCCTTACTTTCGTTCTCAGGTCTGGTGAAGGATTTCTCCGTGAACTGCGAAAGGGCTTTGAGATTGCCGCTGTTGAACACTCGGATATCCTTAACGCCGTATCTCATCATGGCAAGTCTCGTCATGCCGAGACCGAAAGCAAAGCCCGTGTATTTTTCGGGGTCAATGCCTGCGGCTGTGAGAACATTGGGATGAATCATGCCGCAGGGGCAAAGCTCAAGCCAACCCGAATCCTTGCAGGAGGGGCAGCCCTCTCCGCCGCAGATAAGGCACTGAATATCAAGCTCAAATCCCGGCTCAACGAACGGGAAGAAGCCGGGGCGAAGCCTTACGGTTATATCTCTCTGGAAAACCTCGGAAAGCATGGTTTTCATAAAATAGATAAGGTTGGAAATTGAAATATCCTTATCTACCATTATACCCTCCATTTGGAAGAAGGTATTCTCATGGCAGGCATCGATTTTTTCGTTTCTGAAGCATCTGCCGGGGAAGATTGCACGGATGGGGTTGCCGTTTTCAAGAGAAGAAGCGTATTTTCTCAGAATTGTGTTCTGAGCCGCCGAAGTGTGAGTTTTGAGAAGCTGACCCGAGCTGAGATAATAGGTATCCTGCATATCTCTTGCGGGGTGATGCTTCGGGATATT
>JAEDKI010000196.1 GCA_016295895.1 Clostridiaceae bacterium
AGATTACCTGCCTGTCCGATTGCGGACTGAAGCGAAAAGCCCGTCTGCCATTTCTGACCGAGCGAGGCACGGTAGCTCGGTGAATCGAGAACACCCGTGTTTTCATAAAGCTCAATGCCTGTCGGCTGACCGAGACCGAGCATCTCACGGTACATATTCATCTTTTCAATGCCGAGAAGTTCGCCGCCGAAATGATAGAAATAAATATTACACGAATCCTGAATAGCTGTTCGGATGTCAATGGTTGTGGTATCGGGGTTGTTGTTGCAGACAAGACCGTATTTATATGTTCCCGTACACTCGATTGTTGAGTTTTCGTCCGCAACGCCCTCCTCAAGGATACCGATTGCGGTAGAAACCTTGGCGGTCGAGCCGGGCGCATAGGTGCTGAGAAGCGCACGGTTAAAAAGAGGAGAATTTGCATCTTTTACAAGCTTGTCATAGTCCTTGTAGTAGCTGTTAAGATCATATGAGGGATAGGTTGCGATTGCAAGAATCTCGCCTGTTTTGCAGTTCATAACAACAGCCGCACCGCCGCCCTTATTTGCGCTGTCGAGCGAATTTATCTTTTCAGCAAGCGCATCCTGAGCTACCTTTTGCAGTCCTGCGTCAAGGGTAAGAAAAACGTTGTCGCCGTTTTCAAGTCCCTCGGTAACTATGGTCTGAGTGCCGTCAAGGGCGGTCGTGACGATCTTTTTGCCGTTTTTGCCCTTGAGCTGTTTTTCGTAAAGCTGTTCAATTCCCGTCTTGCCGACAATATCGTCCATTCCGTAGCCGTCATTCTTTAACTCGGCATATTCCTCGGCGCTGATTACGCCCGTTACGCCGATAATGTGCGGAGCAAGAGTGCCGTCCGTATATTCACGGTAGTTGACAATCTGAACATCAACACCCTTGTAAAATACGCTGTTTTCCTTGATGACCGAAGCGACAAGATCGCTTACATCGGTTGCAAAGGTGTAGGGATTTGCAGAGTTGAAGTTGTTAATTTTCATCTCATAGCAGACCGAAGCGATCTTTCTTGCGTCCGATTTTGAATAGCTCTCGAGCTTGTAGCGTTCAATAAGCTCATTCATACAGTCGTCCGCCGTCGCATATTTATTCAGGCGGAGAATATCACGGGATTTCATCGTTGCGATGTCCTTTTCCCTGTCGGGGGCAAACTGATAGTTGCCGTTTGCGTCAAGGACGATCGGCATATCGTCGTTCCATTCAACGTTGTTTGTTTCAAAAAGGTCAATCAGAGATTTGATAAGCTTGTTGCGTTCCTCCTGCTTGGAGTATTCGGGAAATTCGGCGGCATTGAAAACAACGTCGTTGCCCTGACGGTTGCCGACAATAACATTGCCGTTGCGGTCGAAAATCTGACCTCTTGTTGCCTTGACTTCGGTTGTTTCAACGGAAGCTGTGTTTGACGCAGTTTCCGTTTTGCCGTCAATCAACTGATTTTTTGCAAGGGTGAAAACAAAGACAGCCGTTAAGCAGACAAAGATAATGACCATTGCAATAAATCTTCCTTTTTTTTCTTCACGGGCAAGTCTCAATTTTTTCACTCCCTTACTTTTTTAAAAAAATTATTTGTATTTCTTCACAATAGCTCTTACGGTGAAATAAAAAATCGGCGTGAACAGCGTTGTGTAGATAGCTGAGATAAAATAATATTTCAGATAAAATCCGAAAGAAACCGCAACGCCGTCAAAAACAATAAACAGCAGAAAATACAGCGTATTGATGATAAGAGAAAACGACAGCGTGAAAATCAATGCGGTTATCAGATTGTTAATCATCAGATAAGTAATCAGCATACCTGCCGCAAAGCCGATCAGGGTAAACATTACCGAATAAAAGCAAACGCTGTCGGGGCTGACCGTTTCCAGCATCATTCCTGCGGCAAGACCGAAGAAAAGTCCGGCAAACTCACGCTCAAACATCGCAATGCACACCGTTGCAGGAATCAGCAGACAGGCATGAATACCGAACGGGGCAGGGAAAAATCCGCTTGTCGTTTGAAGAAGAAAGGTGACAACGAGTATAACGGCAAGCAGTATTCTGCGTTTTATATTGTCTTTTTTAGTCAGTTCATCAATATAGTTCATATCAGTCACCCGTAATGGTTATAACGCCCTGACCTTCAAATTCCGTGATGATAAAGACCTCGGAAAGCTCCTCGATATTAACCGCCGAACGTATGGAAGCGAAGGAGGAGCCGTCCTCCTTGGAGCTTTCAAGCTTGACGACCGTACCGACGATGAGATCCTTGGGATATATTCCGCCGCTTCCCGTTGTGCAGATTATTCCGCTCGGTGAAACAGCCGAGTCGGATTTAAGTCCCGGAAGCTTGCAGTAAACCCTGTCCTCGGTTTTTCCCGTGCCGGTAACATAGCCGATCTCACCCGTATAGGTTTCGTAAACGCTGACGTTCATCTTGGGGTTTGAGATTGAATAAACCGTGCAGGAGGTCGGGCCGACGCTTGCGACAACGCCGACAAGATTTTTACCGTAGATAACGGGATCATTCACCTTTATTCCGTTGGCAGAGCCTTTGTTAAGGGTGAAGGAAGAAAACGGATTTTCAAAATCGTTTGATATTATCGTTGCGCTTTCAAATTTAAAATCGGGATTTTCCTCCTTAACGCCGAGGAAATCCTCGTAGGTTTTGAGCTTCTCTTTGATGTTGTTATAGTCAATTATTTCGTTCTGATATTCCTCTATCTGTTCTTTAAGCTCCCTGTTTTCTTCAGCGAGCTTGGAGGAGGATTTGAAGCTGTCGTTAAAATTTGAAAACTTATAGCTCAGATATGATGAAAAACGCTGAAGAGGATGAAGCACGATGCTCGTTGCCGAAGAAAGCGGCGTAGAGTGGTTATGGGTGTATGCGGCGATAACTGCGCCGAGCGAAAGTGCGACAATAACGCAGATCAGCGCCTTGAA
>JAEDKI010000197.1 GCA_016295895.1 Clostridiaceae bacterium
GTCAGGTCAATAATATCGGCTTGTGCATCGTCGGTCAGTCGGGCGAGCTTGCTCCCGCGGACAAGAAGCTGTATTCCCTGCGTGACGTTACCGCAACGGTGGATAGTATTCCGCTTATCGCTTCAAGCATAATGAGCAAAAAGCTTGCCGCCGGCTCGCAAGGCATTGTTCTTGACGTCAAAACGGGCAGCGGTGCTTTTATGAAAACCGCCGGTGAGTCCGAGACGCTTGCCAAAGAAATGGTTGCAATCGGCAAGGCGGCAGGCAGGAAAATTGCGGCGGTAATTACCAATATGGATATACCGCTCGGAAATTATATCGGCAATTCGCTTGAGGTGATTGAAGCTGTCAAAACGCTTATGGGAGAGGGCGAAAGCGACCTGACCGAGGTTTGCCTGACTTTGGCGGCTCAGATGCTTTGTCTTGCTACGGGCAAAAGCGAAAAGGAATGTCGGGCGACGGCGGAAAAAGCGATTGAGGACGGCTCTGCGCTTAACAAGCTTCGTGAAATGATAACCGCCCAGGGCGGAAATGCAGATGTCGTTGACGACTTTTCACTTTTCAAACAGCCGAAATATCAAATCGAAATCTGTTCGGAAAAAGAGGGCTTTATCGGTCACACGGACGCCGAAAAAATCGGAATTGCTTCTGTCATACTCGGCGCAGGCCGTGAGAAAAAGGGCGATCCCATTGATCCGAGCGCAGGCATTATACTTAAAAAGAAAACGGGGGATTTTGTCGAAAAAGGGCAGACGCTTGCCGTATTCCATACCGATGACAGTACAAAGGTAAAAGAAGCCGAAAAGGTATTTTTCGATGCGCTGACTTTCAGCGATACTGAACCGGATAATCAAAAACTGATTTACAAAATAATCAAATGAATAAATAAAAGCTGACCGTTTATGCTAATTCCGGAGGGAAATAACATGATAACGATCAGCTTTTATGATACCAAGCCTTACGATAAAAAATATTTCAACATTATCAATGAACAGTACGGCTTCACAATAAACTACTTTGAAACGAAGCTTAGCGCACAAACCGCAAAGCTTGCCGAAGGCTCGGACGCAGTTTGCGCCTTTGTCAATGACGATGTTTCCGCACCGACTATCGACGCTCTGCATAAGCTCGGCGTAAAAATCATTGCCATGCGCTGTGCAGGCTATAACAATGTTGACATCAGATATGCACAGGGCAAAATTCCGATTGTCAGAGTGCCTGCGTATTCGCCGCACGCGGTCGCCGAGCACGCAATGGCCTTGCTTCTGACTCTCAACCGCCGCATACACAAGGCTTTTCTAAGAACAAGGGATTTCAATTTCAGTCTGAACGGACTGACGGGTTTTGATCTTTACGGCAAGACGGTCGGCGTGGTCGGTACGGGAAAGATCGGCTCGGCTTTTATCGACATTTGCCGAGGTTTCGGAATGAAAGTCCTTGCATACGATGTTTTCCCGAATGTTGAAAATGTTGAGTATGTCGATATGGATACGCTTTTAAAACGCTCGGATCTGATATCCCTACATTGTCCGCTCAACTCGTCAACAAGGCATATCATCAATGCAAAGAGCATTGAAAAAATGAAAAAGGGTGTTTTCATTGTAAACACCTCAAGGGGTGCTCTGATCGACAGCGAAGCCCTGCTTTACGGTCTTTTGAATGAAAAGCTCGGCGGAGCCTGCCTTGATGTTTACGAGGAGGAGTCCGACCTTTTCTACGAGGATAATTCGGCAACCATTGTCAAGGATGACATTCTCTCAAGACTAATTTGTTTGCCGAACGTGATAGTTACATCTCATCAGGGCTTTCTGACAGGGGAGGCGCTGACGAACATTGCTTCAACAACGCTTGAAAATATCAGCGAATTTTTTGCTGACGGATCGCTTGATAATCAAATTTTGATGAATTTTTCAAAAAATACGGTGTAAAGTCCAAATATATGGACTGTAAATCGAAAAAATATCGAACATTTGTGTTGACAAATCCGAAAAACCTGTTATAATAGAACTCGTAAAGAACAAACGTTCGGAAAACGTTCGGTTAAATTCAGGAGGTTTTATTATGACAACAGCATTTGCAATAAGAACAATAATCGAGATAGCGGCAGTTTTATTTGTAATTTTCGGAGTTCTGCATGAGCAGAAGTTCATCGACTTTGAGGATAAGGTGATCCGTATGATCGCCAAGAGAATTTATATCCGCAAGCGTAAAAAGGCAATCGCCAAAAAGCGTGCCGCTCAGCAGGCTCGCCGCAGGAGAGAGAATCAGCAGAAGAACACAAAGATATATCCTTACGTCGCTTAATTTGTTAATCCCGGTAATCACCGCTCCGTCGTGCCGTTCATTCGGTACGGCGGAGATTTTTTATGAAAAAACAGGCTTGCGTGGCATACCGTCACACAAGCCTGCTGTTTAATTTAGGGGAAATTATACGGTGAACGGATCAATATCGTCAACCTTTGCCGGAAGAATTTTGAAGGTGAAATCAAATTTCTTGTCGGTAAGTCTGTACTTGTCTGCCGCATCGGGACCGCAGGAGCCTGAGCCGATTCCGTTCTGCTTGAAGTCGAGGCTGAGAACCGTCTCTTTCATCGGTACAAGCTCATAGTCGTGCTTTGTCTCACGAAGAAGCTGAGGTGTGAAATGCTGAGCATTCGACGAGAAATCGTTGATGTTCTCACCTCGGCAGAGAAGTCCTATTCCGTCTGTGTTGAATACCTTTGTCCATTTTACCGCATAGTGTGAGGAGTTCTCCTGAGGACGGACATAATGCTCAAAGTTATCCGTAACGGTTGTCTTGTAGAGGTCAACCGTGGTGTAACGCTTCTTGTCGATATAGCTCTCCTTGGGACCGTAGCCGTAGTATTCGTAGCTCTCAAAGCCCTCAGGCATAATGAGCTGAATACCCATTCTCGGCAGGGTGTCAAG
>JAEDKI010000198.1 GCA_016295895.1 Clostridiaceae bacterium
TTGACAGCTGAGCTTATTATACCAGAACTACCTTTTCGCCCGAGACGGTAAGCCTTGACGGAATAAAGTTTCCGTCCACAACGAAGTAGTAATATCCGACTCCGCCGTCCTGAAATTCCGCCCCGTCATAGGCGGTACGGCTCACCTGAGTGAAAATGACAGATTGATTTTCAAATTTTTTGATAAGGAAAACACCGTATTTGCTGGAACGGTGCTGGGTGTCGTCAACAAGCGAGAAAGGAAGCATCAGCTTGCCGTTCTTTTTGTTGAAGCAGTAGTTCACATTAACTCCGCTCCCTCTTTCGGCAATACACACAACGCCCTCGTCACACTCGAAATACGTCACAAGCTCCTCGTGATAGCGATAGCCGAAAAGCTTTTCGACCGAGGTGAACGAGCAAATATAGTTTTCAACCGGTATGAGGAAGGATGCGGCGGTCAAAATGATAGAAACAAACGCTGCCGTAACTGCGGCTTTACCTTTTTTCTTTGACACAATGCAAAGCACGGTCAAAAGAATTACAAAAAGCACCGCTCCGCATATCCATCGGATTATGTCATATGCCATAGTAAACTTCCTTTTGTTTTGACTGTCGGTCACAGAGCCTGACGCTCCTTTTGTCCGACGGGTTTTATTTCTTAAATAATATCATACGGTGCAGAAAAAGTCAATTTTTGCAGACGCATAAAAAACAAAAATCTCCCTTAAAAAGAGAGATCGGCTTTTTATTTTCTTTTTCCGATTCCGAGAATGTAGTCCGAAGATACCTTGTAAAGTGAACACAGCGAGATCAAATGATGAATTGGGAGTTCATTTGCGCCCCGTTCGTATCTGGCATACATTGTCTGAGAAGTGCCGAGATATTCAGCAACCTCTCTTTGCGTTAGATCATTGTCTTCTCTCAAATCCCGGATTCGTTTAATATAATCCATCAATCTAATCACCGCTTTTATTATAAGGATAAAATGTGCGTTTAATGTCTATTAGTACACAAATTTACTATATCATTTTGCTTTTTACGAAATAAAAAGCGACAAGAAATAGATTGCAACATATTTAAAACTTGTGCAATCATACAAATTTTTATTAAAATCGGGGTGTGACAACGTTTTAAAATTTTGAAATAGCTGTCACATCTTGCGTTTTATTGGTATCAAGAGTAAAATATTCATTAGCAATTTGTCCTCAAAGAAGGACAGATCTGCATCATTTTGTTGCCCGAATGTATCATATCGGTGCAGGTCGGGCGTCCAAAGCAAAGAGGGGGACGGTATTACTCTCTATTCTTTGCAGGGGGGAAATTTATATATTTTTGTAAAGATGAAGTGCAGGTATCGTCTTTGGGGGACAAATTTTATAGTAGGGAAGAAAAGTCTGTATCAGAGGTTCAGCCGCTGATACAGACTTTTTCTATTCTATATTCTTTGGTGTGAATGCTTCGGGGAGCAGTTCGGACAGAGTGTATTTTTTAAAGCTGTTGTTTCCCGTCACGACGAGAATAATAAAATCGGGCGAGCAGAACTCCGCCATAACCTGACGGCAAACTCCGCACGGCGGAAAAGCACCGCCGATAATTCCGTCCTTGCCGCCTGCAACGGCGATCGACTTGAAATTTCTTTCGCCTGCCGCAACCGCTGTGAAAAAGGCAACCCGCTCTGCGCAGACTGTCGGCGAATAAGCCGCATTCTCAATATTGCAGCCCGTGAAAATTTTGCCCGATTCGGTCAGCAGAGCCGCACCGACCTTGTGCTTTGAGTACGGCGCATAAGCTTTTCCCATCGCCTCGACCGCCTTGGAACAAAGCTCTTTTTCGTTCATCATATCACCCTTTTTGCAAAACTGAAAGTCCGTTTCACGGGAACAAATTCAATCGCTGAACAGCTCGGTGCTGAAATATCTTTCGCCCGTGTCGGGGAGAACGGTCACGACCGTTTTGCCCTCGCCGAGCTGTTTCGCAAGCCGGAGAGCCGCCGTAACGTTTGTGCCGCTTGAAATTCCGCAGAGAATACCCTCCTCGCGGATAAGGCGGCGTGAGGTTTCGAGAGCTTCCTCGTCCGTCACAATGTCGATATTTTCGTAGATTTCGGTGTTCAGATTTTTCGGAATAAGACCGTCGCCGATTCCCATTTGCAGATGAGTGCCGATGCTTCCGCCCGAAAGGATTGCGGCGTTCTGCGGCTCAACCGCCCAGATGCGGATCTCGGGATATTTTTCTTTGAGCGTTTCGCCTATTCCGCTGAGCGTGCCGCCCGTGCCGACGCCCGAACAGAAGCCGTGGATCGGTTTGCCGACCTGCTCTATGATTTCCAGAGCCGTGTGATTCTTGTGAACCGACGGGTTGGCAGGATTTTCAAACTGCTGAGGAATCCAGACATTTTTGTCCTCCTCCGCCATCCTCAGAGCCGTTTGCAGACATTCGTTGATACATTTGCCGATATCGCCGTCATCGTGAACAAGCACCAGCTCTGCGCCGTATGCCCTGACGAGCTTGCGGCGTTCCTCGCTGACGGAGTCGGGCATAATAATACGAACGTGATAGCCTTTGACAGCTCCGATAAGAGCAAGACCGATGCCCTGATTTCCGCTTGTCGGCTCAACTATGACGGTATCGGGAGTTATGATTCCCTTTTCCTCTGCGTCGCAGATCATATTATATGCAGTTCGTGTTTTGATCGAACCGCCGATGTTGACACCCTCATATTTAACGAGGATTTCCGCGCTTCCTTCGGGAACGATTTTTGAAAGGCGGATCATCGGCGTGTTGCCGATCGCTTCAAGAACGTTTGAATAAACCAAGATAATTCCTCCGATGTTTAATATATGCTTAAAAGCTTACAATATATAATATTAAAAAAGCATACCGCAAGAAACTATTTTATCATATAAATCGACATATGACAACTTTTT
>JAEDKI010000044.1 GCA_016295895.1 Clostridiaceae bacterium
CATGCTTTCGCCGTTTCCGATTTCGCCGATACCGATGAACACGCCGTTCGGAGCATAAACTCTGATAAAACCGATGATTTTCGGGCATTTCAGCCTTTCAAGAGCAAGCTCACCGCCATTTGAAAACCGCCTTGCCTGAGCTTCGCTGACATAAACCGCAGGAAAATCCGAAAAAGCGGAGTCAACGGAAACGGCGATTTCTCCGAGCGTGCCGTTTTCAGCCGCCGCAGACAGTTGTTCGAGCGTAACGGCTTTGTCAATTCCGAAGCCGTTCGCCTTGGTTCTTCTCAAGGCGGTCATAACCGCTCCGCAGCCGAGGTCTTCTCCCAAATCGGAAATAAGAGTTCTGATATATGTGCCGGAGGAGCATGAGACGGAAATTGTATATTCGTCTGATTCTTCATCTGAAGAAATAAGCTCTGCCGAATATATATTGACCGTTCTCGGCGTGCGCTCAACCTCTATGCCCTGCCTTGCAAGGTCATAGAGACGCTTACCGTTGACCGAAACAGCGGAATACATCGGCGGAAGCTGGCTGATTTCGCCGACGAATTTTCCGAGTGCGGCGGAAACATCGCTCTTTGTGGCTTTAACCTCATGAGTTTCGAGAACCGTTCCCGTAATGTCGAGAGTGTCCGTCACCGTGCCGAGGCGGAACGAGGCGATATATTCCTTGTCATGGCTCGGCAGCAGCTCGCAAAATCTTGTTGCACCGCCGAGCATAACCGTCAGAACGCCTGTTGCCATCGGGTCAAGAGTGCCCGTATGGCCGCATTTCTTTTCGCCGCAGATACGGCGTACTCTCGCCACCGCTCCGAAAGATGTCAGGTCTTTCGGCTTGTCGAGAACGATAATTCCGGTCATTCTTTTTCCACCTTAGTCTATTGTGTAAGCGTCAATTTCAGCCTGAATTTCTTTAAGCAGAGAATTGACTGCCTGCTGTTTTGAGCCGTAAAGGGTACAGCCTGCGGCGCCCATGTGACCGCCGCCGCCGAGCCTTTGGCAGATTGCCGAAGCGTCGATATCGCCGTGAGTTCTGACCGAAGCCTTGAAGCTTCCGTCTTTAAGCTCTCTCATTGTAACGCCGACAAGCACTCCCTCAATCTGACGGGGCAGGTTTGCAAGCCTGTCGGTTTCGCTCTCATCGGAGCCGCTTCGTTTATACATATCCTGAGTTACGCAGATAACGGCGCACCTGTCGGAAAAATAGAAGCGCATGCTGTCGAGCGCAAGGCGTTCAAGGGCAGCATAGGTTTTTGTTTTTGTTTCAAAAAAGACCTGAATAATGTTGTAGGTATCCGCTCCGGCTTTTGCAAGAGCCGCCGCAATTTCAAAGGTTCTTACCGTTGTGTTGGAGAAGCGGAAACAGCCCGTGTCGGTCGTAACGCCCGTGAACAGGCACGATGCAATCTGCGGAGTGATTTCAACATTCATTTTCTGAAGAAGCAGATATATTATTTCGGCGGTTGATGCCGAATCGGGTTCAAGGTATACTTTATCCGCATAAAGAATATTGGAACCGTGATGGTCGATGCAAAGCCCGATTTTGCCGCTGTATTTGCCCTCGGCGTCTCTGCCGAGAAGCTTTGTGTCGGCAATATCGATTGCCGCAATCAGATCAGGCTCAAAATCGCCGAAGTCCAGCCCCTCAAACATGAATGAAAAATCCTTGGGGATGGGGTCGGAGCATTCAACTCTTACCCTTTTGCCCTTGGATATCAGCGCACGGGCGAGTGCGGAGGCACTGCCGAGCGTGTCGCCGTCGGGGTGGCTGTGGCTGAGAAGAAGAATATTATCTGCATTTTCAAGAATATTTGCGGTTTCGTTCAGGTCAATTCTCATGCTTGATACCTCTCTCAATCGTTTTCGCTGTCGGATTTTTCGTCGGGAACGATTTCGCCGATCATTTTTGCGATACCCATGCCCCGCTCGATTGAATCGTCGGCAACGAATTTAAGCTCGGGCGTTTTCCTCAGGTGAAGCCGTTTGCCGACCTCCCTGCGGATATATCCCGTTGCGCTCGTCAGCCCCTTAACCGCAAGCTTTGCGGTCTCAATTCCCTCCATTGCGCTGACATAAACCTTTGCGAATGAAGCGTCGGAGCTGACATCAACATTGACTACCGTGAGCATTCCCTGAATTCTCGGGTCTTTAAGCTCACGCATAATCGCCGCTATTTCTCTTTTTATATCTTCGGAAACCCTGTCAATGCGGTATCCTGCCATAATAATATCACCTTAATCTCTGTATTCCTCGGTAACAAATGCCTCGAAAACATCGCCTTCTTTGATATCGTTGAACTTGCTCAGACCGATACCGCAGTCAAAGCCCGAAGCGACTTCCTTGACATCGTCCTTGAATCTGCGGAGCGAAGCCATTTCGTCCTCGGTAACAACGATACCGTCACGGACAACTCTGATTTTTGCGCCTCTGGTGATCTTGCCCGAGGTGACATGACAGCCTGCAACATTGCCGACCGAGGAGATCTTGACGACCTGACGAACCTCGGCTCTGCCGATATCAACATCTCTGAATTTGGGAGCAAGCATACCCTTGATGGCAGCTTCGATTTCTTCGATGCAGTTGTAAATAACTCTGTAGGTTCTGATTTCAACGCCGTCTCTTTCGGCGGCTTCCGAAGCAACGCCGTCGGGTCTGACATTGAAGCCGATAATGATTGCGTTTGAAGCGTTGGCAAGCATAACATCGCTTTCGGTTATTGCGCCTACGCCGCTGTGAACGATTTTAACTCTGACCTCGTCATTTGAGAGCTTGACAAGGCTCTGCTTGACAGCCTCTGCCGAGCCCTGAACATCGGCCTTGATGATGATGTTGAGGTCCTTAAGCTGACCTTCCTGAATTGAAGCAAAGAGGTTGTCGAGGGTAACCTTCTGGAATTCCTTGAACTGTTCTTCCTTGGCTTTTGCCTTTCTCTGCTCAACAAGCTCTCTTGCAAGGCGCTCGTCGTTAACTGCGTCAAAGCCGTCGCCCGCCTGAGGAACTTCGGCAAGACCCATAATTTCAACGGGAACGGAGGGGCCTGCTTCATTGACCTTTCTGCCCTTATCGTCAACCATAACTCTGACTCTGCCGACAGCCGTGCCCGCAACGATGATATCGCCCGATTTGAGCGTGCCGTTCTGAACGAGGAGGGTAGAAACGGGGCCTCTGCCCTTGTCAAGCCTTGCTTCGATAACAACGCCCTTTGCGGAACGGTTGGGATTGGCTTTGAGCTCCATCATCTCGGCAACGAGAAGAACGGATTCAAGAAGCTTGTCAATGCCGTTATGGGTGAGTGCGGAAACGGGGACGCAGATTGTGTCGCCGCCCCATTCCTCGGGAACAAGCTCGTATTCCGTAAGCTGCTGCAAAACTCTGTCGGGATTTGCGGCAGGCTTATCCATTTTATTAATCGCAACGATAATCTGAACGCCTGCGGCCTTTGCATGGCTGATAGCCTCAATGGTCTGGGGCATGATGCCGTCGTCGGCGGCAACAACAAGGATTGCAATGTCGGTTGCCATTGCGCCTCTGAGTCTCATTGAGGTGAACGCCGCATGGCCGGGAGTGTCAAGGAAGGTAATCTTCTGACCGTTGAGGTCAACTCTGTAAGCACCGATATGCTGAGTGATGCCGCCCGCCTCGGTTGAGGTGACGGAGGTATTTCTGATAGCGTCGAGCAGAGAGGTTTTGCCGTGGTCAACATGACCCATAACAACAACGACGGGATCTCTGCGGACAAGCTCGGATTCATCGTCAACATGGTCGTCGATGATTCTGTCCTCGATTGTGACAACAACCTCTTTTTCAACCTTTGCGCCGAGCTCTTCGGCAACGATTGCGGCAGTCTCATAGTCGAGAACCTCGTTGACCGTTGCCATCTGACCGAGACCGAACAGCTTTTTGATAACCTCTGCGGCGGTCATTTTGAGCATTGCGGCAAGATCGCCGACGGTGATTTCCTCAGGCAGTTTGAGGTGCATCTGAGGCTTTTTGGCTCTCTCGGCGGCGATTCTCTTGAGCCTTTCGGCTTCAGTCTCACGCCTTGAAGAACGCATTCCGCCCTGCTTTCTGTATTGCTGGCTCTTCTGCTTTATCTTCTGTTTACCGCCGGATTCCTGCTTTCCTTTGTTGGCGGGAGCAATATTTTCGTATTTCTCATTATACTTTTCAAGGTCAACATTGCCTGCACGGGTATCAACCGTTCTGGTTTCGCCTTTAGTTCTTGACTGCAGGGGCTTTGAAGCCTTGTCTTTATCCTTTTCGGGCTTCGGCTGTCTCTGAGGCATCGGAGGAAGCTTTGAGGGCTTCTGCTGCTGAACGGGTTTCTGCTCATTGCGCTTTTCCTCTTTCTTTGCCCCGGGAGCTTTCTGCTGAACGGGCTTCTGCTCGTTCTTCTGCTTCTCGGGCTGAGCAGGCTTTTTATCCTTTGCGGGAGCCTCTTTTGCCTCGTTTTTCTTTTCGGGAGCGTCCTTTTTGGCTTCGGGAGCTTTTTCGGGCTCGGCTTTCGGAGCTTCCTCGGCATTTTTCTCTGCCTTTTCGGCACGTTTCTTTTCAGGAGCGAAATTGAAATATTCGTTAAGGTCGCTGACCTCGTGCTCCTTTGTGAAGGTCTCAAAAATTATATCCAGCTCGTCTTCTTCAAGAGCCGTCATATGCTTCTTTTGACCGTCAAAATATTTTGCAAGCAAATCTACAACTATGTTGCTTTTGACATCAAAGTCTTTTGCAACCTCATGCACTCTGTATTTATTGATCATAAGTTAACCTCCCCAGGTGTGTTGTTCAGAAGCCCAAGCATTGTTTTTGCAAAGCCTTCGTCATTGACTGAGACCACGGCGGATTTCAGACCCGTGGCTTTTCCGATTTCTTCCATTGTTGAGAGCATCAGCTTCACGGGAATATCTCTGCCCTCAAAGCTTGCTTCACGCTCTATCTCTTTTCTCAGCCGCTGAGAGGAGTCGCTGCTCAGCAGGCAGAGCTTTGCGCTTTTGCTTCTGACTGACCCGATTGCGGCGTCATGGCCGCAGCTGAGTCTGCCGGCTCGCCGGCACATTCCGAGAAGAGAGAGGAGCTTCGGATTGTCACTCATTTTTCAGCTCTTCCTCCATTCTCTCGAAAACCTCGTCCGGAATCGCACAGGAGAAAGCCTTTTCAAATCTTTTTGCTTTTCTTGCTTTAACAAGGCAGTCGGCACAGCGGCAGACATAAGCGCCTCTGCCGGGCTTTTTGCCGGTAAGGTCAAGCGATATTTCGCCCTCGGGGCTTTTAACGACCCTGACAAGCTCTTTTTTCGGCTTCATTTCATTGCAGCCTGTGCATTTTCTTAATGGTATCCGGCGGGTTTGCATCGGTTCAGCTCCTTAATATATTATTCGTCAAAATTAATGACTTCTTCCTCGTTTTCGGGATTAATGTCGATTCTCCAGCCCGTGAGCTTGGCGGCAAGGCGGGCGTTCTGACCCTTGTTGCCGATTGCAAGCGAAAGCTGTGAGTTCGGAACGATGACCTTGCAGGAATGTTCTTCCTCGTTTTCAACCGTAACCGAAACGACATCTGCCGGGGCAAGAGCGGCGGCAACATATTCGGCGGGGTTTTCGCTGTAGCGGATGATATCGATTTTCTCTCCGCCGAGAAGGTCAACGATCTTGTTGATTCTTGCGCCTCTCTGACCGATACATGCGCCGACGGGATCAACATTTTCGTCTGCGCTGTAAACGGCAATCTTGCTTCTTGAACCTGCTTCACGGGAAACGGATTTGATTTCAACCGTGCCGTCGAAGATTTCGGGAACTTCGCTTTCAAGCAGGCGGCGGACAAGGCCGGGATGAGTTCTTGAAATGATAGCCTTGGGGCCTTTGACGCCGTCTTTGATGTCGGCAATGAAAATCTTGATAAGGTCGCCTTCGGTGAAATTGTCGTTCGGGAGCTGCTCGTTTCTGGGCAGTCTCTCGGTGATCTTGCCTATCTCAACAAAAGCGTCGAGAGTAAGGGGATCAATTTTTGAAACCTTTGCGGTAACGATTTCCTGATTCTTGCTCTGGAATTCTTCCTTAATCTGACCGTGCTCTGCCTCTCTGATTGCCTGGCGGAGAATATGTTTGCCTTTTTCTGCCGCAATACGGCTGACTTCTCTTGTTTCAAGCTCAATTTCAACAATATCGCCCGGAACGGCGTTCTTCTTGAATCTCTGAGCCTGCTCAACGGTCATATCCTCAACGGGGTCAAGAACCTCGCTGACAACATTCTTGCGAACGAAAACACGGATTGAAGAATCCTCTGCGTTGATTTCGCAGAAAACGATGTCTCTGTTGTCATAATCTCTCTTAACTGCGGTAACGATTGCCTTCTGAATGCCCTCCAGCAGGGCGGCTTCTGAAATGTTTTTTTCTTTGCCGAGGAGCCTTACTGCCTCGAAAAACTCACGGTTATCCATTTTTGACTGTCAATCCTTTCAATTATAAGCTGAAATCATCAAGTTTAATATATCCGGTTTCTTTTTTCTCAAAGCACATTGCGCTGCCGTCCTCAAGACGCATGGTGACGGCTTTGCCGTCATAGTCCTCGAGAATTCCGGAAAATTCACGCTTACCGTCGAGCGCACGGATGAGCTTGATTTTGATTTTCTGACCCTTGCAGGCTTCAAAGTGGCTGTCCCTTGTCAGATCTCTTTCGATTCCGGGTGAGGAAACCTCAAGGCAATAGCTCTGCTCGATGGGGTCAGCCTCGTCAAGAGGCTTGTCGATTGCCCTGCTCATGTTTTCGCAGTCCGTTATGCCTACTCCGCCCTCTTTGTCAATGAAAATTCTTAAAAACCAATCCGAACCCTCTTTGACAAAGCGGATGTCCCAGATATCAAGACCGAGCTCGTCTGCAACGGGCTTTGCAATCTCCCAGACTGCGGCGACCGTGTTGCCGCCTTTTCCTTTTGGCATGTGCTTTTTCTCCTTTTATTCTTTTTGTGAAAAAAGATTTCTGCATAAACAAAAGAGCGGGTCGCCCCACTCTCATGAAAATACTTAATCCTACTGCCGTTATTTTATCACACAAAAAAAGAAATATCAAGGGTTATTTCAAAAATAATTAAAATTTATTAAAAAAATATTGTTGATATGCGCCCGTTTTCGGTGTAAAATACTATATATAAATATGCAGGACGGTCGAAATTATGATAATTGATTTTCACACCCATTGTTTTCCGCCGAAAATAGCTTCAAGAGCGATTGAACAGCTTATGACCCGCTCGGGCATGACAAGGCCTTATCATAACGGCGGAGTTGAGAGCCTTCTGGAGGTTCAGCGTTCATCGGGCGTCGATTATTCGGTTGTGCTCAACATTGCAACAAATCCCCGTCAGCAGAAAAGCGTCAACGATTTTGCAATCTCGCTTCTGGAAGTTGACGGAATAATTCCGTTCGGGAGCGTTCATCCCGACAGCCCCGACGCAATTCCGGAGCTTGAACGCATCAAGGCAAGCGGAATCAAAGGCGTTAAATTTCACCCCGATTATCAGGGCTTTTTTGTCGATGAAGAAAGAATGCTTCCTCTCTATGAAAAAATCGGAGAGCTGGGGCTGATAACCGTTTTTCATTGCGGCTACGATATCGGCTACCCCGAAACGGTACATTGCCCGCCCGAAAGGCTTTCAAAGGTGCTTGACAGCTTCGGCGGTGCACCGGTTGTTGCCGCCCATTTCGGAGGAATGCTTGCGTGGAGAGAAACTGAAGAGTTTCTCTGCGGCAAAAATGTTTATCTTGATACCGCTATTTGCTGCGGCACTCTGAATCCGCAAGTCGCCGCAAGAATAATAAAAAAACACGGAGCGGATAAAATCCTGCTCGGCAGCGACTGCCCGTGGTCGACGCCCGCCAACGAAATCGGGCTTGTTCATTGCATGGGTCTGAGCGATGAAGAAGAAAAAGCAGTTCTCGGCGAAAACGCACGAAAACTGCTCGGTCTCTGATTATTTTCTCAGCTCGTCAAGGGTCATACCGTAGGCGGGCAGAAATTCCTCAATGAAAACATCCGCTTCGGGCATTTTCAGCTCGGCGATTGATTTTTTTGTTACTTCGCCTGCATTGACAAATTCGCTGTTGCCCGCTTTCTGCTCCTCAAGGCATTTTATCAGAGCGCTGATTTTGTCGGCGGCTTTAACAAGCCTCCAAAGCTCCGAGTCGCCGTCTTTTGGAACGAACATAGGCTCGTATTCGTCTCTGAAATCCTCGGGAAGCATTGAAACAAGGCTTTTGCATGCGCTGTCCTCAACCGTTTTGTAGGCAAGGCGGACTTCGTCGCTGTAATATTTAACGGGGGTCGGCATGTCGCCCGTGAGAGTTTCGGGCGCATCGTGATAAAGCCCGAAAAGAGCGGCTCTCTCTCCGTTCAGGGCTTTGCCGAAACGCTTGTTACCGATAACCGCAAGCGCATGAGCGATAACCGCAACCTCAAAGCTGTGTTCGCACAGGTTCTCGGAGTGCTCATTTCGCATGAGAGCCCAGCGGTTGATATATTTCATTCTTGAAATCATTGCAAAAAATCCGTTTTCCATTTTATCACCTGAATACTATTGATATTACATACTATACCACAGTTGCATTGCTTTTGCAATGCGGAAAGGTAACTATGGCTGAATTTTCTGTACCCGAATTTATCAAAAAGCTTGATTCCTGCTTTTCAAGGGAAGATCTGAAAGGCGCAGGCGAGTGCCTTGATGAAGCGATGAAGAACGCCCGAGCCGCAGGCGACAAAAACGGCGAGCTGACCGTTCTCAACGAGATGATAGGTTATTACAGGCAGACGAAAGAAGCTGAAAAAGGGCTTGAAGCGGTTGAAGCCGCCTTCGGGCTTATTGACCGTCTCGGAATCAACAGAGAGCTTTCTGCGGGAACAATATATCTCAACGGGGCGACCACGATGAAAGCGTTCGGCAAGAGCGGAGAAGCAATTCAGTTTTATCACAGAGCCTCGGATATTTTCAAAATGAGGCTTGAACGCAGGCATCCGCTCGTTGCGGGGCTTTTCAACAACATGGCTCTTGCGCTTCAGGATCTCAAAGAATATGAAGAAGCCGAAGACTGCTTCAGGCAGGCGATAGAAATAACCGAAAGTCTGAAAGGCAGTGAGCTTGAAACGGCGGTTTCGTATGTCAACCTTGCCATGCTTCTTCACGAGATGAACAGCGAGGACGAAAGAATAAATCCGCTTATGGATAAGGCTCTTGCGATTCTTCGGAATCCTGCATATTACGGATATGATAAATATGCTTTTACCTGCCGCAAATGTGCGTCGGGCTTCGGATATCTCGGCTTTTTCTTTGCCGAAAAAGAATTAAATGAAAGGGCGGACAAGGCTTATGCAAGGGCTTGAGCTGAGCAGAAAATATTTTGAACAGTTCGGTCTGCCGATGCTGAAAAACGATTTTGCCGATGTTGAAAACAGAATTGCCGCAGGGCTTGCAGGCCCCGGCTCGGATTGCTTCGGCTTTGACGATACGGTTTCAAGAGACCATGATTTCGGCGCAGGCTTCTGCCTTTGGGTGACGGATGAGGACTACCGCTCGTTCGGGTTTCGCCTTGAAAAGGCTTATGCAAGGCTTCCGAAAAGCTTTCTTGGCTTTGAAAAAGGGGAGAGCAATTATTACGGCACAGCCCGCTACGGAGTTAAAACCATAGGCGATTTTTATCTGCCGCTGACGGGCAGACGGGGTGCGCCCGAAAGCCCTGAGGAGTGGCTGAGAATCCCCGAAAGCTCTCTTGCCGCCGCAGTCAACGGCAGCGTTTTTGCCGATCCGCTCGGAGAATTCAGCTTAATCAGAGAGACGGTTAAAAACGGAATGCCCGAGGATATCCGCCTCAAAAAGCTTGCGGCAAGAGCAATATTTATGGCTCAGAGCGGTCAATATAATTTTCCCCGATGCGTTGCTCACGGCGAACACGGAGCGGCGGCGCTTGCGGCGGCGGAATTTGTCCGCAACACGGCGTCGCTCGTCTATCTGCTCAACGGCTCATACGCTCCGTTCTATAAATGGGCGCTCCGTGGAATGAAAAACCTGAAGCTGTTTTCGGATTTTTCCGAAAAACTGACGCAAATTCTGACCTCGGATTTCTCCGCCGAATCAATAAAAGAAAAACAGCAAACAATTGAAGAAATCTGTTCGCAAACAGCGGAATATTTCCGCAAAACGGGGCTTTCGGATATCAATTCGGATTTTCTCGAACCCCACGCATATGAGATACAGAATAAAATCAAGAATCCCGAAATACGCCTGCTCCACATCATGGAGTGCTGAAAGGAGAAGCGATGAAGCGCTGTATATTTTGTCTTAACGAATGCCCCGACACCGCCGAGGTTTGCCCGTCCTGCGGCTTTGACGGCTCTGAAGCGAATAAATTCAAATATTCCCTGCCGCTCGGCACAAGGCTCAACAAGCGCTACATTGTTGGCGGAGCTTATTCAAAAACAGGCTCTTTTCTCTGTTATCACGCCTTTGACTGTCAGGCACGCCGCAGGGTAAAGCTCTGCGAATATCTGCCTGAAAAGCTGATGTACCGTCTCCCCGAGGAGCTTATTATAAAGTATCATAATGAAAAATGCAGTATGATAGGTGACAGGGAGATATCTGCTTTCTATTCTCATTTCACAAAGCTTTGCACCGCTTCCGAGAACAGCGTGCTTGAATTCACCGATTGCTTTGCGGAAAATTCAACCTTTTGCTATGTCTCCGCCGCAGAAAGCGGAACGCCGCTCTCGTCGGTTATCGGCAACGGCAGAACCTTGCCTTTTTCAAAGTCGGTTTCGCTCCTTATGCCCGTTATCGACTGCGCCGTGAAGCTTGAAAAGGTCGGCAAATGGCACGGCTGTCTCAGCCCCTATTCAATAATTACCGGGGACGGAAAAATAAAATCCGTCACGGGCTATTCATATCCGCCGCTGAGCTTCAATTCTCCCTTTGACGCTCCCGAGAAAAAGCTCGGAGCAAAAAGCTGCGGCTCGTTCACCGATGTTTATGCCATAGGCGCAATGCTCTATGAAGCGGTAACGGGCTTTATTCCGCCGTCAGCCGCCGAAAGGGAGAGGGGCAGAACGCTCAGGTATCCTCAGTCAATCGGTGAAAAAGAAAAAAGAATAATTGAAAAAGCCATGGCTCTCAGCCCCGACCAAAGGTACGGCGGCGCAGGAGAGTTCTTCGCCGATTTAACGGGCAAAACGCCTGCCGATGAAAAAAAGAAACTGCCTGCGTCCGAAATAGTCCGCAGGTCAGTGCTCGCCCTTGCTTCGGTTTGCCTTGCGGTGAGCGTAATGGTTTTAATTAATTACTATGTAATAGAGCCGTTCAAGGAGCAGAAGCAGGCGTCCGACCTCGCCTCGCTCGTCGGTCAGACAGGCTCCGAGCAGGATGACCCGTGGGAAGAAATCAAAGAAAAGCATCCCGATATTGCTTTCCCCGACGGCATGAATCCCTCGTTTGCGGAGCTTTATGCAATCAACAGCGATTTTGCGGGCTGGATTTCAATTCCCGAATTGAATATCAATTATTCCGTAGTTAAGGGAACGGATAACGATACTTATCTCAGACGGGATATTTACGGCAAAAAGACCTCTTACGGCGTTCCGTTTTTCGACTTCAAAAATTCGTTGAGAGAGCTTGACCGCAACACGATAATCTACGGCCATAACATGCGCCATGACGATAAAATTTTCGGCACTCTGGAGCAGTATAAAACCGTTGACGGCTTCAAAAAAGCGCCGCTCATCGGAATGAGCACGCTCTACGGCGACTACACCTTCAAGGTTTATGCCGTTTTTATCTCCAACAGCAAAAAATCAGACGATAACGGTCACATTTTCAACTATGTTTTCACCGAGGCGGGCAACGAAAGATTCAGAAATTATATTAATGAAATAGACAAAAGAAAGCTCTATTCAACGGGCGTTGACATCAACGAAAACGATAAGATTCTGACCCTATCCACCTGCTGTTATGACTTTGAGGATGCAAGGCTTGTTGTTGTCGGCAGGCTCTTGCGTGAGGGAGAGAATCCCGAAGTCAATGTTTCGCTTGCTCAGACCAATCCGAACCCGAAGTTTCCGCAGGCGTATTATGACGCCAAAAAGCTTGATAATCCCTATAAAGATGACCCCGACCTGTTCTTTTAATCGGAATATATTAAATGAAAAGGAGAATGCGCAATGAAAATACTTGTTGTTGTTGACATGCAGAACGATTTTATCGACGGCGCTCTCGGCACAAAGGAGGCGCAGGCGATAGTTCCTGCGGTAAAAGAAAAAATCAAGAACTTTGACGGCAGAGTGCTTTTCACAAGAGACACTCACGGAAAAGATTATCTTAACACTCAGGAGGGAGGCAAGCTCCCCGTTGAGCATTGCATAAAAGATACTCACGGCTGGCAGATTTCCGCAGAGCTTGACGGGCTGAGAAAAGAACAACCGATTGATAAAGAAACCTTCGGAAGCGTGGCTCTCGGTCAGCTTCTGAAGGCATACGATACTTATGAACAGCCGATTGAAAGCGTCACCCTTGTCGGGCTTTGCACCGATATCTGCGTTATCTCAAACGCAATGATAATCAAAGCGTTCCTGCCCGAAACTCCGATTATTGTTGACGCCGCATGCTGCGCAGGAGTAACTCCCGAGAGCCACGAAAGAGCGCTGAAAGCAATGGAAAGCTGTCAGATTGAGGTCATAAACCGATAATTCGGAAGGCGAGTTTTTGCATCAAATCATGGGCTTTTATTCCGTTTGCACACAGAAGAATAAATATTGACAAAATGTGTTGTTATGTGCTATTCTTTCACCGTGGCATTACCTGAACGGTAGGCGGTTACAATCTTGCCCTCAGAATGGGGGCGTTGCATATGGAATATCTTGCAATGCTTGCTATTATTATAATACTCGCAACAGGT